>JAUWDC010000018.1 GCA_030608985.1 Desulfobia sp.
CATCTAAAGCACTGCTGAACAGTTACAGATCGGTGGTTTTAGCTATTTTGGGGCACCACCTGAATAGTTACAAAAACATTTACTTTAGGCACGTTAGATCATTTTAGTCACTTAAGGCACTGATATGTTTGTAACGCCCTAACTATATTTTGGAGAAAAGGTATGTCATTCACAGCTGAAGATATCCAGACCAAACAGTTTCAAGTCCGTTTTCGAGGCTTTGATATTGAAGAAGTTGACAGTTTCTTGGAACAGGTTGCAGAAAACTATATGCTTCTTGTCCATGAAAAAAAAGAATTACGCGATGAGCTCGACACGTTTAAAAAGGATATCGAGGATTTTGAGGTTCGGGAAAAGACCTTTCACCACGCCATTCTTTCTGCCCAGAAAATAGCAGACGAGATAGAGGCAAAAAGTCGGAGGGAGGCAGAGGAAATGGTCGCCAATGCCGAAGAGGAAGTCAGGCATCTCCAGGAAGGCGCCAATGCCGAAATTGTTGCATTGGAAAAACAGCTGGACGAACTCAAGGAAGCAAGAAAAAATATTCAGGAAGAGCTTAAGTCCTATCTCACATCCTGTCTTGATGCCTTGGGAAGAGATGAAGTTCCGGCATCTCTTGTCAGCCCTGTTGCGAGAGATGAAGGACCCTTTCAAGAGGATGAGGGAAATTCACTTGCGCCTGACGAGGTCGAGGATGATCTTAAAGATTTGTATGAGAAGATTGAATTGCCGGCAGAAATGGACCTTGCCGGTATCGTCTTGGATCAAGACGACTCGTTCAGCGAAGACGAAGACGAAGATGGAGAAGGGGAAAGTTTTAGGGACGTGTCAGAGGATGAAGAAAAGGGGGCTTTACTCCCGGATCTGGATGGTGACATGATGTTTACCATGAACGATCCTGTTGATATGGAACAGGAACCGGCAGTTGTTATTGAAAGCCTGGAAGAAGGGGATGAAAGAAAGAACGAGGAATGATTTCTGTCTCCTGGATGGAGGGAATGGGGAAGTCCTTCTTGCTCTTTACGTACAGCCAAAGGCTTCAAGAACTCGTTTTTTGGGGAGGCACGGTGATGAATTGAAACTGGCTATTACTGCTCCGCCGGTGGATGGTAAAGCCAATAAAGCCGTTATCGCCTTTCTGGCTAAATTTTTTAGCCTTTCCAAGTCGGATGTAACCATACAGCGTGGGCACCAGAGTCGCCATAAACAATGTCGGCTTGCTCATGTGACGCGCCAGGATATTCTCGATAAGATTCAAGAGTATCTCTAAATAGTTTCCACCTGGAAAGATCGACTTTCCAGGTGGAGTCATTTCAGGGTACGCTAACAGCTTTTGTTTAGGCTACAGTCTCCTGGTACATATGCACATCCTGCTGTGGATAAGGAATGGAGATGCCTTTTTCGTCAAATGTAAGTTTGATGTTTTCTGTCAGGTCAAAACGGACAGCCCAGTAATCTGCAGTTTTTACCCATGGACGTACAACAAAATTGACGCTGCTGTCTGCGAGTTCGGCCACTGCAATTTTAGGCGCCGGATCAGTCAGGATGCGACTGTCATTTTTCACAATCTCTTCAAGAGTTGCTTTTGCCTGCTTGATATCATCATCATACCCAATTCCAATGACCAGATCGATCCTCCTGGTCTCTTCAGCATTAACGTTGGTAATTGCTCCCCCGGTGATGGCGCTGTTGGGAATAATAATACGCTGGTTATCTCCGGTCATCAGCACTGTATTGAAAATGTCGATATGTTTGACGGAACCGGTATTGCCGCCGGCAGTAACAAAATCACCAACCTTGAATGGCCGGAAAAGGATAATCATTACACCGGAGGCAAAGTTGGCCAGAGAATCCTTAAGAGCCAAGGCGATGGCAAGACCGGCAGCACCAAGTATCGCTAAAAATGAAGTAGTTTTTATGCCGAGCTGGCCGGCGGTTGTTATTAAAACAACAAGCATTAAGGAGTAATAAATCAATTTGCTGAGGAATTTGGTCAGTGTTGTTTCAACTGCACTTTTTTCCATTGCCTTTTCAACAAGGTTTGCCGCCCACCTCGCCAGCCATTTTCCAATAATAAAGACGGCAAGAGCAACAACGGCCTTTACCGCATAGGTGCTTATCCATAAGTTTAACGTATCAGCGAAATTTTCCATATCGTTCCTCCCTGGTCATTTTTTATCAGTTGCTTTCTTGACAATAATTATCAGCTTTAATTACCAGATAAGCGGGCGTCAGGCAATGGGTCTTGCAAATTTATGGTGTGATAATCTGAGGGGTGATACTTGATATGCAAACGATTGTTCCAGCTGTCAAAAAATAACGACTGATTTAATTTCGGTGAATTCTTCAAGTGCATGCCGCGGTCCTTCCTTGCCAATGCCGCTTTGCTTTGTTCCTCCATAGGGCTGGATGTCAAAACGAACAGTTGGTATATCATTCACCACTACACCGCCACACTCAAATTCGTCGATAGCCCTGCGTGCCAGGGAAAGATCATTGGCAAATATTGAATACTGCAAACCATATGGAGAGTTGTTGATTCTGGAAAGTGCCTCGTCAAAGTTATCAACACTTACCAGGGAGACAATGGGCGCAAAAACCTCTTCGCAGACAATATTCATGGAGTCAGTAACATTGGCCATGATAGTCGGATAAAAATAACGGCCCTCACGATTTCCTCCACAAAGAATTTCCGCTCCTTCAGCAACAGCGGATTTTACCCAGCTTTCAGCGCGTTTGGCTGTTTCTTCATTGATGAGAGGCCCCATAAAGGTGTCTGGGTCATACGGGTCTCCGACCTTAAGCCTGGCTGTTTCTTCTGCAAGCAGTTGCTGGAAAGAGCTGCTTACATCATTATGAACATAGATGCGCTGCAGAGAAATGCATACCTGCCCGGCATTATAAAAGGAACCCATCGCACATTTTTGGGCAGCGTCAGCAAGGTCGGCACTTTTATCAATATACGTTGCAGCATTGCCGCCAAGCTCCAGGGCTACCTTTTTTATGCCGGCATTTTGCATAATTTGTTTGCCGACGGTGGCACTGCCCGTAAAACTGATTACCCTGGGAATGGGGCTTTGAACCAGAGCAGTTCCAACCTCGGCATCACCATAGATCAGGCTTATGGCATCAGGTATGGCATGGGGGCTGTCGATGAAATATTTTATAAAACGATACGATGTCAGAGGGGCCTCGGGAGCCGGTTTGAGGACAACACTGTTGCCGGCGGCAAGCGCCGGGGCTATTTTATGGGTAACTAGATTGAGGGGAAAGTTAAACGGGGTAATTGCAGCTACTACTCCGGCTGGAACTCTCTGGTAGAAGCTGAGGGATTTCCTGCCGCTGGGCATGGCGTCACTGTTAAAGGTCTCACCGGAAAGCTCCACAGCCGCATGAATACTCAGACGTATTGTTTCTGCACAACGTTGGGCTTCAATGCGAGAAAAATGGATGGTTTTCCCCACCTCGTCAGTAATGATCTGAGCTAATTCTTCAACATTGTCTTCTACTTTGCGGGCAACATCTTCCAACCAGGTTATGCGCTGGGAAAGAGTAGATTCCCGCATGGTCTTTTTAGCTTTTTCTGCAATTTTGAGCGCTTCATGAACGTCATCGACTGTACACTCCGGGTATCTGGAAACAACCGATCCTGAATAAGGGTTTTTCGTTTCAAGAGTACAGGGTCGTTGAATTTCTGTGCTGCCAAAAAATATATGAGCTTCCATAAAGAGAGATCCTTGTATCAGGGATTTTTTAGTGGATCATTTATTATCATTCATTCTCCGCGATAACATATCTGTAATCACAGAGTTGTCAATAAGTTTGGAGAGGGATAGATTCTATAATTTTTTTGACTATACGTATGTTTTCTGGTTGATTGACCCTGTCTTGGGCTGCTAACAGGTGCAATATTGTTTTGGCAGATTCATCTAGGAGTGGATAGCTACTTGTTATGACGATAAAAATAGGAATTTTATCAGATACTCATATGATCCGACCCAATGATGCTTTTCGTAATCAGGTCGCCCGGTGTTTTGCGGATACATCTATTATCCTCCATGCCGGCGACCTGACAGATCTGAGTGTTCTGGATGTTTTCAGAAACAAAGAACTGTACGCTGTTCACGGAAATATGTGTCATGGTTCAGCCCGAAACTCTCTTCCCCGCCGGCAGGTTGTCGAAGTAGGTGGTTTCCGGATAGGATTGACTCATGGCATGGGTATGCATCACCACATTGAAGATCATTTGATTCGGCTTTTTGATGATGTGGACTGTATTGTTTCCGGGCATACTCACAGACCATCATGTCACCGATTGTATGGCATACTGTTTGTGAATCCAGGCAGTTTTTTGGGAAGCGGCCCTTATGGATCCCCAGGCACATATGCGATTATGGAAGTTGGAGATTCCCTGAGCTGTGAGATCTTTGAGGTGCCCCAGGGGGAGTAACTTGCTGATTCTCAAGGTTTTTTCTTGAAAATTCATGATTGCACTGTATATTCCATGTGATGCCATACCCCTTGAAGTGTGAGAAAATTTACCTGTAATGTCAGAAACATCAACGAAGAAGCCGAAAATAACACCCATGCTTCGCCAATACCTGGCAATTAAGGAGCAGCACCAGGATGCAATCCTTTTTTATCGCCTTGGCGACTTTTACGAGATGTTTTTTGATGACGCCGTAATTGCCTCACGGGTGCTGGGGATAACTCTCACCTCCCGAAGCAGTAAGGATGATGAGAACAAAGTCCCTCTCTGTGGCATTCCCCATCATGCGGCCTCCTCTTATCTTGCCAAACTTGTTAATTCCGGCCACAGAGTTGCGGTGTGTGAGCAGGTCGAGAATCCGAAAGAAGCAAAAGGTATTGTCAGGCGGGAAGTAGTCCGGGTCGTAAGTCCTGGAGTCGTTACCGAAGATCAGATCCTTGATTCGAAAGCCAATCGTTATCTGGCAAGTATATACCGAAAAGATCATTGGGGAGTGAGTTTTGTAGATATTTCTACAGGTGAGTTTCTGGTTGCCGAGCATAATGAAGAGTCCGGATTAATCGATGAACTCACCAGAATGGCTCCCGCCGAAATTCTGGTTGCTGATGAAGGAGATGGGCTCCAGGATATAGTTTCTCAGCTGCCCTCCGTCTGTCTGACGAAGCGTCCTGAATCAATTTTTTACAATGAAAATGCTCGAGAAACCTTACTCGATCATTTTCAGATATCAAACCTGGCAGGTTTTGGCTGTGAGAATATGCGAGCAGGGATTAATGCTGCCGGCGCATTACTTGCCCACCTGGAAGATACTCAGAAAACAGCTCTTGCCCATATAGAAAAGCTGACTGTCATTGATCCGGAAAATGTGCTTGTGGTTGATGAGTCTTCAAGGCGCAACCTTGAACTGACCCAGACCATTGTTGGTGGGAAGCGTGAGGGTTCGCTGCTTGCGACCATCGACTTGACGATTACTCCAATGGGAGCACGGTTATTAAAGAAGAATCTTCTTTTTCCATTGAGGGACAGTGTTGAAATCAATAGAAGGCTGGATACGGTTCAGTTTTTTTGTCGTTCGGGTGAAGTCGCCCCTGTTTCTATAACCGGTTTAGGTATGGAAAGCCTATCCTCGACCAGGATGAACCACGAGCATTTACGCGCAGAGCTCCGTGAAACATTATCAGGGGTCTATGATGTGGAAAGGTTAAACAGCAGGGTTGTGCTGGGTAATGCAAATGCTCGTGATTTGACAGCGTTGAAATTGTCTCTTGCCAGGTTGCCCCAGCTTCAGGAACTCGCTGTAAGCTCTCAAGGAATTCTTGGCTATGAAAGTCAATCCCTGGATATACTTGCAGATATCCACGATTTGCTCGAGGCAAGCATCAGAGAGGATGCTCCGGTAAGCCTCCGCGAGGGAAACCTTATTAACAGAGGCTACAACGAAGAGCTTGATGAACTGGTTTCCATCTTAACAGATGGCAAGAAACATATTCTTGCTCTGGAGGCAAAGGAGAGGGAAAGAACTGGTATAGCGAAGCTGAAAATTGGCTTTAACAGGGTTTTTGGCTATTATTTAGAGGTAAGCCGGGCTCAGCAGGGTCATGTCCCGGAAAATTATATTCGCAAGCAGACTCTTGTCAATGCCGAGAGGTTTATTACACCGGAGTTGAAGGAGTTTGAAAACCGGATACTCGGGGCTGAGGAAAAGAGGCTTGATTTGGAGTATCGGCTGTTTGCCGATATTCGAAGCAAAGTAGCCTTAGCAAGCTCTCGCATACTGGCGGCGGCAGGGTTTGTCGCTCAGGTTGATTTTTATACCAGTCTTGCTGAAGTTGCCCATCGCTTTCATTACACCAGGCCTGAAGTAAATAATGATGGGGAAATAGTCATCAAAGAAGGGAGGCATCCTGTCATTGAACGCTCTCTCCCGGCAGGTAAATTTGTACCTAATGACCTGTGTCTTGACCAGAAAAGCCAGAAGGTTCTCATTATCACTGGGCCCAATATGGCTGGGAAATCTACTGTGTTAAGGCAGACAGCACTCATTACTTTAATGGCCCACATGGGAAGTTTTGTACCGGCGGCTGAGGCGAAAATAGGTTTGACGGACCGGATTTTTACACGGGTTGGCGCCATGGATGATTTGCGTCGAGGTCAATCAACGTTTATGGTTGAGATGAACGAAACTGCAAATATCCTGAATAATGCGACAGAACATAGTCTGGTGATTCTCGATGAGATTGGCCGAGGCACAAGTACTTTTGACGGCCTTGCCATTGCCTGGGCTGTTACCGAGGACCTGGTGAATAAAAATGACAGGGGTGTGAAAACTATATTTGCTACTCATTATCATGAATTGACAGAGTTAAGCCGGATTCATAAACGGGTCAAAAATTTTAATATTGCCGTACGGGAATGGGATGATTCTATTATTTTCCTCCATAAGCTCCTCCCCGGAGGAACAAACAGGAGTTACGGTATCCAGGTCGCCGCTTTGGCCGGTGTCCCGAAACGGGTTGTAGACCGGGCAAATGAATTACTGCATAATATCGAAAAAGGTGAGTTTACCTGTGAAGGACAGCCCCGAATTGCTCCTCAGAAAACAAGAAAAACCAAACATCCAAGTCAGCTTGAGTTGTTTTCCCCGGAGAATGACCTTGTTCGCAAACGTCTTAAGGAACTGGACCCGGACAGTTTGACGCCAATTGAAGCCTTGAATGCGCTCTATGAGTTGAAAAAAGATGCTGCACAATAAGATATTACAGCAAATAAAGGTGCTTGAGGGCTTAACTTCCTGTGTTGGCAGGAAATCGGTTACAGTTGTGCTGTGTGCTCTTTGCCTTGTGGCCTTTACCTTTTCTTTATTCCCCTCTTCTGCCTATGCCGGAACCCACCCGCCGGATTTGACCGCCAAGCGCTATAAGCTGGCAACGGCTCATTATCATAATATGAAGTTTGATAGAAATCAGCGTCAGCAGAGAAAGAAATGGCAGGTCTCTGTGGATAATTTCCAGAAGGTATATAATTCTGCCCAGACCCACACGATTGCCCCCAAATGTTTGTATATGCTTGCCAGGCTGCATGACCAGATGTATCAACGTTTTGGTAAAAAAATCGATATGGGCGAGGCCATTGCTTATTATGAGGATTTGGCATTCATATTTCCTGGGCACCGTTTGGCGGATGATGCTCTTTTTGCCTTGGGACGGTTTGCGGTAACGCATCAGCATGATAAGAAAAAAGCAGGACGCCTCTTTGCCAGAATTGTCGCGGTATATTCCCACGGCGATATGGCTGCTGCTGCTGCCGAACAGCTCAGGGGACTTAATGGTGCTGGTGCAGGAAAATACGTAAAGAATGTTTTGAAAAGTGGTCCTTTGGCTCATTTGAGCCGTCCTGTGCGTTACTGGTCGACCAATGCCTATACCCGGGTTGTTGTTGAAGCTTCTGAGGAGGTTCGTTTTAAAGAATTTCTGTTGCGGGAGACAGCAGGAAAGCCAAGGCGACTATATGTGGATTTGTATAATTGCCGGATTGCTCCGGATTTCCAGGATACCATCCCAATTCGTGACGGCTTGCTCAGGCAAGTTCGGGCAGCCCAGTTTGACAGAGATACGGTGCGGGTTGTTCTGGATACTGACTCCTTAGACAGGTACAAAATTTTTAGTCTCGAAAATCCTTTTCGTGTTGTCATTGACGTGATTGGCAAGGCAGGCCTTCAAAAGAGAATTGCCCGACAGGCTCCTTCGCCATCTCCCCGGCAATCTGGTCATGTTCCAACTCTTGCAGAACAATTCGGCCTGGAGGTTGGAACAATTGTTATTGACCCAGGGCATGGAGGAAAGGACCCTGGCGCCATGAGTGCAAATGGCCTGAAAGAAAAAGATGTTGTATTGAAGGTGGCTAAACAGGTTGCCGACATTTTAAGAAAAGAAACACGGTATAAAGTAATTCTTACCCGTACCCGTGATGTTTTCGTACCCCTTGAAGAAAGAACGGCCATTGCCAATGCCAATGAGGCCGATCTTTTTATCTCCATACACGCCAACTCAGCTCCCAATAAGAAGGCAAACGGGGTGGAGACATTTTTTCTGAGCCTTGCCACAACCCGTGAAGAAATGCGGGCGGCAGCGAAAGAGAACGCAACTTCTGCCAGCAAGATGAGTGACCTGCAGGCAATTCTTGCAGACCTTATGAATAACTCGAAAATTGAGGAATCTGCAAGACTTGCTGAGTATATTCAGGAACAGGTCGTGGCAGGATTAATGCCACGCTATAATGTCAAAAACCTCGGAGTGAAAAAAGCACCGTTTATTGTTTTAATAGGAGCACAGATGCCGGCCGCCCTCACGGAAATAGCCTTTCTAAGCAATCGTGAAGAAGAAAAACGTATGAAAAATGAACGATTCCTCAATTTTCTTTCCCGCCAAATCGCTCGTGGGATAACGGGTTACGCTGTAAGCCTTAATTTGGCACAAAGTAATTATTAAAAATAATTGAATGTCGCTTGACAAAATATTTCTCATAGATTAATTAGGAACATCTAAATTTTATGAGACCTATATATCTAAAGATAAATTTATATTAAATTCAGTTCAAAGGAGGCTTATTATGGCTACTATCGAACATGGTGGAAGCAGTTTTGACGTTGATGAAGACGGTTTCTTGACAAAAGGAATGGACGAGTGGAACGAGCATTGGGTTGATTATGTAAAAGACATAGAAGGAATCGGCGATATGAGTGATGAGCACTGGAAAGTTGTTAACGCTCTTCAGGACTATTACAAGAAAAACGGTATTGCTCCTATGGTTCGTATTCTGTCCAAAACCACAGGTTATCCTCTGAAGAGAATCTACGAGCTGTTCCCCTCAGGACCAGGTAAAGGCGCCTGTAAAATGGCTGGTCTGCCTAAACCGACTGGTTGTATATAATTAGCTTGCCTATGGCAGATATTTAGTCTGCCGTATCAGTTTGAAAGAGGAAGTGGATTTACAAATCTGCTTCCTCTTTTTTTTTTGTAAATATTCGTCAACGGTTTACAGGGAGGTAAGCAGGACGCTGCGCTATACGTCTGTATGTAAAGCGCCCTGATCGCCTTCCTGTGAGCCGTTGCCGAATATTTACGAAATTACTGCTCCAAAATAAACTCAAACTCAAGCTTACTTTTTCTAAAATGTTGGAGGATATTTTTTA
>JAUWDC010000240.1 GCA_030608985.1 Desulfobia sp.
GCAAAGAGGGTCCGGGACTCTCAGGCAGTATCTGATGCCACCTGGGAGATTTACCAGAAACAGGTACAGCACTTTAAATATCCTGATGAACTGCCTTCCCATGCTTTAATTGTCATTGATACAAAAGCACCTGTCCAAGAGTTAATTCACACTCTGCGGGAAAGTATACATACCCCCTGATCCCCTCCTTTAGAGAGTTTTTTTCTTCTCTTCATTCTTTATCATTCTATTTTTTGTTAATCCTAAGCCATAAAAGTATCGATATAGTAAAAAAGGACTCTGGTAGCACATCAATTCGCAATAATCAGCTTGACAGGGTATGCTTTTTTCACGGACAATGAAGGCATAAGATGACGATAAGACAGAAAGGTGCAAAAGAGAAAAAAAGAATGACTGATATAGAATCAAATAATTACTGGCAGAAAAAGCAGAATCTGGACAAAAAGGGGCTCAAGTTCTTTAGCCAGATTATTTTTTATGACTGGTGTAAGGCCTGCGGTATCTGTATAGCCTTTTGCCCTAAAAAAGTATTCGATAGGAGTGAAGACGGTAAGCCTGTAATCCAAAGACCTGATGACTGTATAGGGTGTGGATTTTGTGAATTGCACTGCCCTGATTTTGCAATAACAATCAAGGAACGTTATCCTGACAGGAGGAGAAGAGAAAATGACTGAGCAGGCAACTCGACAAGTACTTCAGGGTAATGAAGCAATAGTTGAAGGTGCTCTTGCTGCCGGTTGCAGATTTTTTGCAGGATATCCAATAACGCCAGCCTCTGAAATCGCCGAACTGATGTCCCTTCGTCTTCCTGCTGCAGGAGGAACGTTTATACAGATGGAGGACGAAATAGCATCCATGGGTGCGGTAATAGGTGCCTCATTGGCAGGTGTTAAAAGCCTGACCGCAACCAGCGGGCCTGGCTTTTCTTTGATGCAGGAAAATCTTGGTTATGCCTGTGTTGCTGAGGTCCCCTGTGTTGTGGTTAATGTAATGAGAGCGGGGCCAAGCACCGGACTGCCCACCAGCCCTGCCCAGGGAGATGTCATGCAGGCCAGATGGGGCACCCATGGCGATCATCCAATTATTGTTCTTTCCGTATCAACCGTAAGCGATTGTTTCGATATTACGGTGCATGCCTTCAATCTTTCAGAAAAATACCGTGTCCCAGTGATTATTCTTTCTGATGAGGTTGTTTCCCATACTCGGGAAGCCGTGTTTCTGCCAGCACCAGAGAAAATTGAGGTAGTTGAACGAATCAGGCCAAGTGTGCCTCCGGAATGGTATATCCCCTATGAAGATAACAGCCGAGGAGTTCCTGCCATGGCAGTGCTAGGTGATGGATATCGCCATCATGTCACAGGACTCATTCATGATAATAAAGGTTTCCCCACTGATCGCCCTGAGGAGGTTAACGCCTTCCAGCGCCGTCAATTTCGCAAAATAACCAATGGGTTTTATGAAATCCAGATGACAAAAAGCTTTATGATGGAAGACGCTGAAGTTGCTGTAATTGCCTATGGGTCAGTATCAAGATCTGCTCTGCATGCTATAAAGGCAGCGAGGGAAAAAGGTGTGAAGGCCGGTTTGCTGCAGCTGATTACTCTTTTCCCTTTCCCAAAGAGAAATGTGGATCCTGTGTTACGTCAGTGTCGTGCTGTCCTGGTTCCAGAAATGAATATGGGGCAGATCAGCAGGGAGGTAAAACGTGTTAATCTATCCTCAAAGGTTGTCACCATAAACCGTGTTGACGGACAGTTCATAACACCGACTGAAATATACAATAAGCTGTTGTCCATGTGATAACGGCAACATAGAAAAAGGGAAGAGGAAAACAATGCCCGAAAAAGTAGAGCGATTACGGCATGATTATCTCCGTCATGATAAGAAGTTTCCACATGTATGGTGTCCTGGTTGCGGGAACGGAATAGTACTTGGGGCCTTGATTCGGGCGATTGATTCACTTAAGCTTGAAAAGGATGAACTGGTCCTGGCTTCAGGGATTGGATGCGCCGGCAGGATGCCTGTTTACGTTGATTTCAATACACTTCACACAACCCACGGCAGAGCTCTTACTTTTGCAACGGGAATCAAACTGGCAAATCCTTCGCTGAACGTCTTAACTGTTATGGGAGATGGCGATGCAACGGCCATAGGCGGGAACCACTTTATTCATGCTGCCCGCCGTAATCTGGATCTCACCGCAATTATCATAAATAACCAGATTTATGGCATGACAGGAGGGCAGTATTCACCTACCACACCTTATGGATCTAAAGCTGCTACCGCGGCGTATGGTCATATAGAACACGCTTTTTCCATTGCTGAACTGGCTGTCACAGCCGGGGCCTCATTTGTTGCCAGGGGCACGGTTTATCATGTCCCGCTACTCGATAAACTCATAGCTCAAGGAATCAGCAAGAAAGGGTTCAGTGTGATTGAAATTATATCAAACTGCCATATTCAGTATGGCCGAAGAAATAAAATGGGTGATCCTGTAACTATGATGCAGGGATTCAAAGATCGTGCTGTGACTGTGGAAAAAGCAGCAACATTATCGGCGGAGGAACTTCATGACCGGATTACTATTGGAGTATTAACAGATGTTGATAAACCGAATTATACTGAGGAACTGCAAAAAATTCGTGATATAGCTAAGGATAAATCATGAAAGATGATCGATATGAAATTCGTTTTGGAGGGTCCGGTGGGCAGGGGATTATTCTTGCCGCTGTCATATTGGCTGAAGCCGCAGGTGTATATGAAGGGTATTATGCCTGCCAGACCCAGAGCTACGGACCTGAAGCCCGAGGAGGAAGGAGTAAGGCTGAGGTCGTTATAAGCCGGAATGAAATTGATTATCCTAAGGTAATACAGATGGATCTCTTTCTGGCGATGAACCAGGCAGCCCTTGATGCGTATTTTTTTGATTTTAAACCAAACGGTCTTCTTGTTGTCGACTCAACATTTGTTAAGCAGCTTCCTTCGAGCAGAGCGATTTCTATTCCGTTTACCCGTATTGCCAGAGATGACATAGGAAAAGAGCTAGTAGCCAATATTGTCGCACTTGGTGCTGTAGGGTTGCTGAGCCGGAAATTTTCAAGTGATAACCTGGAAAAAGCCGTCATTGCCAGGGTTCCCCAGCAGTTCAGGGATATCAATGTTCAAGCCCTTCATGCAGGGATGAAGGCAGCCTCAGAAGTGGATCTTGCCTATCTGCCCCGTTCTGTAACTACTGATGAGGAAAAAGAAGTGTAAAATGTATTGACGTATTCGTAAAAAGCACTCATACGCCGCGTGAATCTTTTGTAACGACTTGATATTATTGGTGGCGATAATTCAAATCACGACTTTTCGGCGAGATCATTATGTATTCAGATTTTACCATATATCATGAACTTATGGCCCGAAAGGTTCGTGATATTCTCCTCGTCTCAAGTCCATATGATGCCTTCATTATGGAGGAGGGAGGAAGCCTTGCCGCCCGGATCATTGAAGAGTATCAGGGCCTCAATCTTAGTGAACCTCCTCGCTTGCGCCGCGTTTCAACAGCCTCAGAAG
>JAUWDC010000064.1 GCA_030608985.1 Desulfobia sp.
GAGGATGAAATCGGTAGATACGGCGGAGAAGAGTTTTATGGACTCTGCCAGGGATCAGGAAAAAGTGTCCGTCTTTTTGCCGAGCGGCTTAGAAAGGCGATTAGCTCCCATAAATATACATACAAGAACCAAGACATCAAAGTCACGGTGTCAATAGGTATTGCCTCCGCCCGGGAAGTAAAAAAAATCAGCAAGGAGTCACTGATCCAAATGGCCGATCAACGTCTTTACAAGGCCAAAGAAAAAGGGAGAAATCAAGTCGTGACGGCGTCGTAAAACTATAAATTAAATACAGAGCAGACAGAGGTAACTGCTTGCAATAAAAAGATTTTTCACGAAACCATCAACATTTCAAAAGCAGCTTTTTAACGTCCCTGTTATCTGGATAGAGCGCTCTGGCCTTTTTGATCCACTTCTCAGCATTGGCAATGCGATCCATAGCTAAAAAAGATCTCGCAAGGGTCAACAGGAGATCAAGATCCTCTCCATATTTTTCCGCCGCTTTTATCAAATGCCGGGCTGCTTCTTTGTTCTGCCCCTTCCCGTAAAAGAGAATGCCCATTTTCTTGTGTATATCAAACCTCTTCGGATATCTTTTCAAAATAATCCGAAAACATTTAATGGCCATAGCTTGAAAATTATTTTCAATCGCCGCTTGGGCAATCTCTTCATGCAGGGCTATCTTCTCCGGATTATTTTTCATTACCAGAGAAAAAACTTTTTCAGCTTCAGAGAATCTTCCTTTTCTTAAAAAAAGATACGCAAGCTTGAGAGCTCGATCAGAGTGGCGGGGGCTTATGTCAATAGCCGTGGTAAAACAATTGGTGGCCTCATCTATTCTTCCCTTACGAAGATAAAGCTGGCCAAGATAATGATGGGAGCTTACATCCAGGCAGTTCACTTGAACTGCCTTTTGAAAGCAGTCGATGGCTTTTTGAATATCTCCGCCCTGGGCATGCAGACGGCCAAGTTCTCGTAACGGTCTGGAGGAACCAGGGTTGGTTGCTATAGCCCTGCTGACTTCCTGCATGGCCCCGGAAACATCTCCCGCATCTTCAAGGTCTCTGGCTTTACGAAGATGGATAGTCATGGGATCGGGATGCTGTGCTTTTCTACTTACCTCATTAATCTTCTGCTCAAGGGCCGCTGTGACAAATGGCTTAGTCAAATACCCGTCAACATCATACTCAGCAGCTTCAGCCACCAAGCTTCTATCCGCTTCAGCAGTAATCATGAGGAAAGGAATATCCCGAAATTTTTTGCTTTGCCGAAGGTGTGCGAGGAGTTCCATGCCATTCATGTCCGGCATTTCATATTCCGCTATAATAAAATCAACACGTTCATCCCTCTGGGATAGAAACTTCCAGGCCTCTTTTCCATTTGACACACCATACACTTTTCGGCCGTAATGTATCATCTCAAGCATGGCTCTAATAGCCTGCAGCATGTCTTGCTGATCTTCAACAATCAGAATTGTCATTTGCTGTGGGGTTCTGCTCTCCATACTCCCTACTCAATTTTCATCTGGAAATGGCCTGTCGTGTTATTGTAAGAGTTCATCAGGGGTCTATCAACCTGGGTGAACTCTTACGTGTTATTCCCACTCGATGGTGCTGGGAGGTTTGGAGGAAATATCAAACACCACACGGTTAACTCCTCGAACCTCATTGATAATCCTGTTAGAAATGCGGCCAAGCAGTTCGTAAGGCAATTTAGACCAGTCTGCGGTCATTGCATCCACACTGTCCACAGAACGCAGGGCAATAACATGCTCATAGGTTCGTTCATCCCCCATAACGCCTACTGTCTGTATGGGGAGCAACACCGCAAAGGACTGCCAAACCTTACGGTAATAACCTGAATTTTTCATCTCCTCCAGCACGAGCACATCAGCCTGACGCAGTATATGGAGGCGTTCTTTTGTGATCTCTCCCATAATACGAATGCCAAGCCCTGGTCCCGGGAAGGGCTGACGATAGATGGCTTCTTCAGGAAGTCCCAACTCCAGGCCAAGCTCCCTCACTTCATCTTTAAACAGCTCTCGCAAGGGTTCAATAAGGTCAAGCTGCATTACTTCCGGCAGGCCACCGACATTATGGTGAGACTTGATAGGTGCCGTCCCCCTAAAAGAGACAGATTCTATGACATCAGGATACAGAGTTCCCTGGGCCAGGTAGTGTACATCACCGATCTTTTTTGCCTCCTCCTCAAAAATCTTAATAAATCCGTACCCTATACGTTTCCTTTTCTCTTCAGGGTCAACAATGGAGTGAAGCTCTCCAAGGAAATAATCTTCAGCCTCCACATCAATCACTGTCAAATGAGTTTTTTCCTGAAAAAACTTCATAAGACTTTTTGTTTCACCAGTCCGCATTAAACCATTATTGACATAGATACAGGTCAGCTGCTCACCTATGGCCCGATGAACAAGTGCAGCCGTAACGGCAGAATCAACCCCTCCGGACAATGCACAAATCACCTTGTTACTCCCTACTTTCCTCTGAATATCAGCAATTGTAGACTCAATAAAAGAATGCATGGTCCAGTTTGGTGCACAGCCACAGATACCGAAAATAAAATTTCTCAGCACATCGTTACCAATGAGGGTGTGGGCGACCTCCGGATGAAACTGGACGCCAATGAAATGCTTCTCCTCGTGTCGGATGGCAGCCATTGGCGAATGCTCACTCTGGGCAGAGGCAACAAATCCTTCCGGCGCCTCTTCGATCCGATCTCCGTGGCTCATCCATACCTGATACTTACAATTCTCGGTCTCCATGCCTGCAAACAGGCCGCCTGTATAGACAATTTCCAGATCAGATTTACCAAACTCTCGTTTAGCCGCCCTTTCCACCTTACCCCCAAGTTGGTGGGTCATAAGCTGGGCACCATAACAGATGCCAAGAACAGGGATACCCAGGTCAAAAATGGCCGGGTCACTGAGGGGGGCATCATCGTCATATACGCTGGCCGGGCCGCCGGAAAGTACTATTCCCTGAGGCTGCATTTCTTTAATTTTTTCCAGGGAAAGGGTGTACGGGTGAATCTCACTGTAGACCTTCTGCTCCCTGATGCGCCTGGCAATAAGCTGTGTGGTCTGGGATCCAAAATCAAGAATAATGATTTTTTCGCTGTGGATATCCATAATATGGCCGTTTTGATTATGATTATTAGTTTATATAAAAGTATCTCACAGAGGCACAGAGTTCACAAAGTTTTTTCTCTGTGTCCCGGTGAGCTCTGTGAGATATCAACTTTCACACTTAGTTGTGACTATTTGTCATAGAAGTTAACCCAGACGATAATTAGGAGCTTCTTTCGTTATGATGACATCATGCACATGGCTCTCTTTCAAGCCGGCGGCACTGATTTTTACAAATTTCGCTTTCTCTTGCAGCTCCGCAATACTTCCGGCTCCGAGATATCCCATACCGGAACGCAAGCCGCCGATGAGCTGGTATATGGTCTCACTTATTAGACCCCGATAAGGCACCTTCCCTTCGATACCTTCTGGAACTAGTTTTGATGTCGACTCAACAGAGTCCTGGAAATAACGGTCACTGCTGCCTTGCTTCATGGCACCAAGAGACCCCATTCCCCGGTATCCTTTATAGGTACGGCCCTGATAGAGAAAGGTATCCCCAGGTGTTTCATCACAGCCGGCAAAGAGACTGCCTATCATGATAACATCTGCACCAATCCCGACAGCTTTGCTTATATCACCGGAGTGCTTAATACCCCCATCACCAATTATAGATATATCGTGCTTTTCAGCTATTTTTTTACAGTCAAAGATTGCTGTTAACTGGGGAACACCGACACCTGCCACTATCCTTGTGGTACAAATGGATCCAGGCCCAACTCCCACTTTAACGCAGTCAGCGCCAGCCTTGATCAAGGCTTCTGTGCCATCTGCCGTTGCCACATTACCGGCAATAACCTCAAGTTCAGGAAAACTCTTTTTAACTGATTCCAGTGTAGTCAAAATATTTTTAGAATGGCCGTGGGCGGAATCAAGTACGACCACATCAACACCGGCTTGAATAAGCTTCTCAACATCTGCAAGACCAGTGCCTACACCTATCGCAGCTCCCACTCGCAAACGCCCAAGATAATCCTTGGCAGCGTGGGGATATTTCCGTATCTTTTCCAGGTCTTTTATGGTGATCAAACCTTGGAGATCTCCATTGTCATTCACCACCAGCAGCTTCTCAATCCGGTGTTCATGAAGCAGAGCCTTTGATTCCTCAAGAGTAATCCCTACTTCGGCAGTCACAAGATTTTTACTAGTCATAACGTCACTTACCCGCAAATCGAGGTCAGAAACGAAACGTAAATCACGGTTTGTGACTATCCCGACAAGTTTCTTGCCGTGTAAAACAGGGACCCCGGAAATCCTGTAGGTCCGCATAATCTCCTTCACATCTGCAACCGTATGAAACTCTTCAACCGTTACAGGGTCAATTATCATTCCGGATTCTGATTTTTTTACCTTTTGAACTTGAAGGGCCTGGGAGTCTATGGACATATTTTTATGAATAATACCGAGACCTCCCTCCCTTGCCAAGGCAATGGCGGTACGATGCTCGGTTACCGTGTCCATGGCTGCACTGACAAGAGGAATATTGAGGGTGATCGCTTTTGTCAGCTGTGTCGACAGATTCACCTCATTGGGAAGCACCTCAGAGGCTTGTGGTACCAATAGAAGGTCGTCAAAAGTATATGCCTCTTTACACATGTCCTCTAACATAGAGAAATCCTCATTACGATTTTAGATTTTGGATTTTGGATTTCGGAATGTGGGTTCTTGATGTTTTTTCCGAAATTCGAAATCCAAAATACGCTTTAGATTATGGTGCTACATTCCACATTCTGCATTCCAGCTTACTCCCAGTCAGGACGCAGATAAAGCTCTGTCAACTGCTTGCGCTCTACCGATGCCGGCGCTTCGGTAAGAGGGCAAGTAGCCCTCTGGGTTTTTGGAAAGGCAATAACGTCGCGAATGGAATCTTTTCCAGCCAGAATCATCATCAACCTGTCCAGGCCAAAGGCTATACCTCCATGGGGAGGTGCTCCAAGTTCCAGAGCCTTTAACAAAAAATGAAATTTATCAGCAGCCTCTTCGGCGCTGATGCCCTGGGCGGCGAAAACTTTTTCCTGGATATCCTTACGGTGGATACGAAGGCTTCCGCCACCGATTTCCGTACCATTTAGTACCAAATCATACGCTCTGCTTTTTACCTTTCCCGGATCTGTTTCCAGCAGATCAAGATCGGAATCGTAAGGTGATGTGAATGGATGATGAACTGCTGTATGGCGCTTCTGCTCATGGTCATACTCGAGAAGCGGAAAGTCCGTAATCCACAGAAAATTGAAGGTATCATTATCCATGAGTTCGAGCCGACGTGCCAACTCCAGCCTCAATTCCGCCAAAGCCTGGTGGACAATGTTCGGAGTATCGGCCACAAAAAAGAGGAGATCGCCCTCTTCAGCACCAAGGGTGCTGCTCATATTGTTCCGTTCCTCATCAGTGAAAAATTTGGCAATAGGCGATTGCCATTCTCCATCTGCCTTTACTTTTACCCAGGCCAGACCTTTGGCGCCAAAATTGCCGACATAAGAGGTCAGGTCGTCAAGAACTTTCCGGGAAAAGGTTGCGCAGCCCTTGGCATTGATACTTTTTACAAGTCCTCCCTTTTCAACCACAGTGCGGAAGACCTTAAAGCTGCAGTCTTTTACTACCTCGGTAAGGCTAACGAGTTCCAGGCCAAACCTGGTATCAGGCTTGTCAGTACCAAACCTTTCCATTGCTTCGTCATATGTCATGCGGGAAAAAGGCGGTTCCAGATCAATCCCTTTTGTCTCCTTGAAAACTGCCGTCATCACCCCTTCAGCAATGCTATAAATATCTTCTTCGGTAACAAATGAAAGCTCCATATCCAGCTGGGTAAACTCCGGCTGCCTGTCTGCCCGTAGGTCCTCATCCCGAAAACACCTGACGATCTGATAATAACGGTCCATTCCCGCTACCATAAGTAATTGCTTAAAAAGCTGTGGCGACTGGGGCAGGGCATAAAATTTACCGGCATGGACTCGGCTGGGAACCAGATAGTCTCGAGCTCCTTCCGGGGTAGATCGGGTAAGAATCGGGGTTTCAATTTCCAGAAAGTTTTCACTGTTCAGATAGGTCCGGATGGCCTGAGATGCTGTATGACGCATGATAAGGTTGGCAGACATGCCCGGTCTGCGAAGATCCAGGTAACGATATGTCAACCGCAGATTATCTGAAATATCGGTGTCTTCATCAAGGGGAAAAGGAGGGGTTTTACTGACATTGAGAATACGAAGCTCATCAACCAGAATTTCAATATCGCCGGTTTCAAGCTTGTCATTGCGCATACCTTCAGGCCGGGAAGACACTTTGCCACGGATACAGATAACCCACTCGCTTCGTAAATCATGGGCCTTGGCATGCACCTCCGCATTCAGCTCAGGATTAAAAACCACCTGGGTTATACCCCAGCGATCACGCAGATCTATAAATATGACACCGCCATGATCACGTCGTCTGTGTATCCACCCCATTAATATAACTTCTTCGCCAAGATTTTCAGCTCGCAGCATACTACAATTATGACTGCGTTTAAGTGTCCCCATGGATTCCATAGGATCTCCCTAGTCCGGCTGAGCCGGAAGTTTTAAGTTTCTAGTTTAATGTTTTATGTGAGCGAATTCTTCGCTCCAGAGTTCTATATCCTCTTTAATCACAACATTTTCCTGATCGTG
>JAUWDC010000048.1 GCA_030608985.1 Desulfobia sp.
ATAAACTGAATAACTTCATAAATATCAGCGTTATCAAAATTAAGCTGAATCCCGTCCTCCTCACCCACCTGATCGATCGGCCCCAGACCTTTTCGTGCAACCTTGGCGGGCAACTGTGACAACGCTTTATTTTCTCCCTCTTTAAAAGAAGGAACCTCATACGATTTAGGCCTTTCGCCATTTTGTGATAATGAGGTCTCTGCCTCCAGCACAGCCGATTTTCCTTCTTCTTTTACAATACCGGCGGCTATTTCCGCCGGATCAATCATCGTCTCCCCAAGCATTACCTGGCGACCGCAGCCCCCAATAAAGAGCAGTACACCGACAAAAAGCAGAAGTGCTCCTGCAGACAACAGGTGGTTACCCGTGTTGTGTCTACCCCGGGTCTGCTGTCGCCGTTCTTTTCTCTTTTTAGACATGAATCCATACAGGTCCATAAATTTACCTCTGCAATAGAAGGAGATGACCTCTTTCAAGGAATTTTTTTCTTTGCTGTGAGAATTGTTCATTATTATCTGGATACCGGTGTTTGTATTTTTCTTGTTGTTGTTCCAGCAGGGGTTCTCACCCTTTTAGACTGGACAACCTTGGGCGTTCTTACGCGCTTGGATGTAACAGTCTTACTCTTTGTACTTGGTGTTCCCAGAGAAACTTTCCTTTTGGAAGAAGTCGATGTTTTCCTACTACGAATGACTTTTTTTCGAACCGGTGGCTTGATACGGGCTTTGCTGCTGTCATGCAACATTTTTTCAATACTTTTCCCGCCCCGCTCAAAGGTGATATGGTCTGCCTCAACTTCTGTAACCGTATAGCCACCCAACTGATCATTAATTTTCAATTGGGCATATTTCTTTTTCGAGGCAGAGCGTTTCTTCTTTTTGGAGGTTGTTTTCTTCCCTGTCTTCTTAGCCTGGAGATCAACATAGGAAACAAGGCCCTTACGGTTATCTCCGATAATAATAGAACCGGCATAAAACAACTGGTCCATATCCAGCTTCACACCATCTTTAACTTCTTCAACCTGTTCTCCTTTTTCCTCACTTGCCAGGAAACGGTCTGCATTGAACAAATAGCCCTGGGTCAAGTCTGGAAGACGCGCCGGAACCTGCGGGTAAAAAGAAACCTGTTTTTGGGTTCCTCCAGGAGCTGCTGGTTTCTTGACCGCCTTTACTGCCGGAACAATGCGTTCTGACTCCTGCCAGCTCATCACCCCCTCCCGAATGAACAAAAACAAAGAGGCGGTGAGTATAATAACAACAATTCGCTTATACATAATTAAATCTTGTTGGCCTAACCCGCAGTCTTAATCAAATAGAATCCTTTGATATCAAAAAAGACTTTCAATTGTGTTTTTTTATAGGGCTTCACGGTAAAGCTATTGACCACAAACAGTTTCTTATTCTTATAAAAACGGCTTAGGAAATCAACCAGCTGCGGCATAGTGCCTGCCAGCCTGATTTTTATCTCAATGGACTCATATTTGCCGGTCTGCCCCTTTTTGCCCTTAATAATTGGACGAATGGATTCCGGGTCAAGACCTGCATCTGTCACCATCTTCTGCAGCATAATCTGCATTGCCGAAGAAATTTCATCCACTGAGTCGCCGGTGAAAAGATAATCTTCAAGAAAAGCGGCTCGCCGCTCAAGGCGCCCAACCCGTTTTTTCAGATCCGGTAATTTCTCGACAGTTGCCTGATATTGGGCGAGGAGCGCCTGCTGTGTTTCCACCTCAGTAACCTGATCGCTATAATACCCTGCGGCCAGCCGGAAAAGATTCAAAAAAAGCAGGAGTGCCACTGACGCGAAAAGAATCGTCTTTTTGTCAAAACGCCGTAAGATGTCGATTACCCTGTTCATTTCAAGCCAATCTCCACATGAAAATACGTCTTGTTTTGGCGCTTCCGGGTAGATTTAAGTTTTGCAGAACCATACTCTCCCAGTTTCTCGGTAAGCTCTCCAAGATCTTCCGTATAGCCCTGCAGCTGAATCGAATTCCCCTTTTTCTCCATTCTTATCTGGTCAAGGTATGAATTTTCAGGTAATCCTTCAGTGACCTCATCAAGAAAGCCAAGAATATCAAAATTAGCCTCAATACTTTCAATATACTGCAGGGAGGTCTGCAGCTTTTTTTCCTTAATCCGCAGTGTTTCTATTTCTTTTATCCCAGGAAGCCGTTGTCCAACCTCTGCATGAAGATGGGTTAAAGTCTGCTGAATTTTATATTCTTTGATCCCGACAACAGCGAGAAGTGCAATACAATTGAGTATGCAGAGCGCAACAAGAAAATTGCGCATATAGTCCGGTTTCTTGTATGTTGCCGGCAGCAAGTTAAATTCTTTTAATACAGGACGTTCAGCCAGCAATTTCGTTCCACTGAGAAATCCTTCTCCCTCCATGGCTTCGGACTGATACACAATTTCCCTGTTGCACAATTTTTGGACGGCATCATATTCCGGCTCGTGATAGCATGGCAACCGGTCAATAAGTCTGTTTCCCGAAAAAACCAGTACTTTTGAAATCCGACCTGATGATAAGAAAAGAGCCCAGTCTTCCTTTTTAACAGCCCCAGTTACATACCGCTGACTTTCCGGGTACAGACCGATTATTTCAAACCCTGCTTCAAATACTTCTTCAACAAATGGTTCAACTTTTTCTGCCTCGACGGCATACAATGAGATATCATAGCCGTCCTTTTGACGAATCGAGGAGAAACTATGCAGTATTTCATCATTATACGGAACCAGCATGCTCAGCTGATAGGTAACAGCTTCTTTTACATTTGCTGTTTTGGGTGGCAGTTGCAGCTTTTTGAAGCTAAGAAGATCTTCAGCAATGTAAAAAATGACCGGGAGCCCCCGTAAACCATTTTTCTGGACAAAACGAGCCAACCTGTTGTTCAAGTCAGAAACTGGGGTGGGAAGAAACAGCTCCTCGCTGGATCTCGCCGGGGCACTGATTCTGATACCCTCGTCATGCAGAAAAATTTCTACAAAACCTTTCATGACCACCCCTCCTGCCAGGAAAGATAGGTTACCTTACTTCCTTTAAGCTGAAAGAGAACGGAAACCGCCATTTCAGGTTCATCTTGACTGGTTGTTTCATCTTGGCTGATTGCTTCATCCTGGTCTTCTTCAGCCATGCCGGGTTTCCCCTGGGCAAGAACCGTATAGTATTTATTATTTGCGGCAGTATATGTAAGAAACGACGTACAACGATCAAAACGCTCATCACCAAGAATAATTCGTGCCTGGCTTTTATTCAAAGTTCCCAGCTCATATTTTGCATCTCGGTACGCTATTTTCTTTTCCTCATCTCCTTCAACAAGAAAATCGAGCATAAGCGGTGTCAGGCTGTTGAAATTAATTTTCCTGCTTGTGTTATGAACGGTAAAGATGTCACTTGCTTTAAATTTTTTGTTCAGCTTATCGGTTCCATGTATAAGAAAAAACTCCGCAGGATCCTGGATTCGACCATTCCTTGGGATATAGGGATCATCAAGCGCTTGGTAATATTCCTGTTCCGCACCATTCAACCGATGAAGATCATCGCTGTCACGCCAGTCATACAGCGAGTCAATTATAACACTTTGATCATCAACGTCTACTTCCATATATTCCAGAAAAATTTTCAGTAGAGATTCATTCATCTTATTGAGGTCTATTTTCCCTGATTCATTCACCACAGTATATGTCACCCGTCCAGATGGGAGAAAAGCTGCATATTCATACCCTTCATGAAAGGACTCATACTCTTCATTTATATAATGCAGAGGCGTATCAAGAATCCTGAAAATCCCCAAGTTCAGTCCTGCTACGGCAAGTGCAAGACCACTTGATCTCGCCTTGGTATTAAAAGCAACTTTCAACTCGGTTCGTACATTCAAAATAAGCTGTGATGCCAGAAAGCTGACAAGAAGCATGATGACAATCACCACAACCAGGGCAAAACCTTTTTCCGAAACTTCTTGTGTCAGTGTATCTTTAACCATTTCTTACTGTCAAATCTTTTCGAGCCGCAATGCCTCCATGCCACCACTTTCGCTAGAAACAAGGACCAACCGGTATTTATGCCCCTCTATAAAGTCTTCACCCTCTACTTCCATATCTTCAGTATCGTCAGAAAAACGGGCCTCCTGAATAAGATTTGATAACTCTTCAAACACATTCGCCCGCTGTTTCTCTATTTTTGCAATATTTCGCAAACTGAGTGAAAAACTCTGCAGTATTGCCACATACGAAAGCCCCAAAATCACCACTGCAACAAGGACCTCCAGGATGGTAAATCCTTTGTCGGTTCTGATAATATTCATTGCACGTCCATTCTTAACGGCACCAAGGAAAGAATTCATACTCCTCGCCCATGAACATCAGCTGCACCACTTTACTGTCCTCATCATAGCCAAATTCCAACGGTCCAGCTTCTTCGAGCAGCAGGTGCATATCTTCAAAATCAGGCTGATACTGGTCATCATATTCCGTATTAAAAAAATCTTTTTTTTCCTGGTAATACAATGCCTCACTACTCGAATCAAAACGGTAGAAGGCGGCGACCACACCTGCTTCCGGATAGAGGAGGGGGGCCGTTGTTACAACCCTGAGCAGACTGTCTTCTGCGGAGACAATAACTTTTTTTTGTCTCTCATCATACCAGCACCCCTGCACCTGCCTTCGCAACAATGCAAGCAATCCTGCCTGCCGCTCCAGAGAGAGTATCTTTTTCTCACCCTGATTAGAAAAACGTATCCCGACATTCAACACCGAATAAATCATCGAGGAAATGATGGCCAGAAGCAGCACTGCCACCAAAACCTCGAAAAGGGTAAACCCACTGTTCCTGCCTCTCATCATTGGTAAATATTCGGCTTATGTTCTCAAATTGCCCTAACCACCAGACTTGTAAATGTTTGGCAACGGTTTACAGGGAGGTAAGCAGGACGCTGCGCTATACATCGGTATGTGCCGCAAAGCAAATACTCTTGGGGTATAAAGCGTCCTGATCGCCTTCCTGTGGATCGTTGCCGAACATTTACCATCATAGTATAACAGGTAAAGCGCTCAATGGGTCCATACTGATTGTCCTGCTCCGATTCCCCTGGGTTAATGCCAGGACTCCCGGTGTTACTGTCGACTCAGCAGTAAAGATAATGGACTCTGTATCTAAAACCAGTTCACTGTCCTGATCAAGCGCCAGCATCCCTTGCTCTTCCTCTCCATTACCCCTCATTAGTATAAATCTGCTATCTTCAACCCTCACTTCAATGGGCCTGCCGGCAACAACAGCTTCAAGTCGTATCTTCCGTAAAGCAGCCATGACTTCTCCAACCTGCTGCCGGAAATCAAGGCCATCAAGCATTCGTCCGATGGCGGGAGCAGATACCCCGGCAACAATGCCAAGAAGGACTAATACCGTCAACAGCTCCAGCAAAGAAAATCCCTTCTTATTATGCCTCATTCTCAAATTTTTCAAACCAACACATATGGCGATAACATCGTGTAATATTTTTTGCTCTATGCTACCCATTTGCAGCTTAAAGCTTTCTTGACTAGCCAGCTATCTCATTAATGCTTAGGATAACGGACAACATTGACACGACTATATAACCTGCCACCAGGGCGATTGCCAAAATAAAACATGGCTCCACAAGGGCTATGAGCCTCTTTACCCGTGTTCGCAGCTCCTGGTCAAAATGATCGGCGATCTGCCCACACACCTCTCCTACGCGGCCGGACTCCTCTCCTATAGCCAGAAGGTCTACGGCAAGAGGTGGCAGCAAGCCTTCTCCCTTTAGTTTTTCTGAAACCCGCTGTCCTTCCTTTAACGCCTCTGTCGCCCTGTTTAAAAGATTGCGGTACAGGTGATTCACGGCAATACCACTGCATATTCGAAGTGCTGTTGCCAGGTGTACACCGTTTTTTACCAAAACCTCCAGCGTACGGAAAATCCGTGTTGTTTCAAGGGC
Source organism: Desulfobia sp. (assembly GCA_030608985.1). Taxonomy (GTDB): domain Bacteria; phylum Desulfobacterota; class Desulfobulbia; order Desulfobulbales; family SURF-16; genus Desulfobia. Next base: position 5,960 of record JAUWDC010000048.1, read on the forward strand.
CTGAACAAAACCCGCAACACCAGGAAGCTTAACGGAGACCCGTTCCACCTTTTCCCTGCCGGCAGGGGTTTTCAAGTAATAGACGGCTCCTGCAATTGGAGCAGCAAACAATAGCAGGCAAATGATCAAATTTTCACTAACAAAGCCGGCGACAACCATCATTATGGCAACATGGCCGGGAAGCTGCTGGCCCATACCCTCAAAAAGAATTTCGAAACGAGGTAAAATAGTCGTAATCAAAATCAATATGGCAAGGATACCAACCATCAACAAAAAAAGGGGATATATCGAAGCTGAGATAATAAACTGCTTTAATTCCTGAAATGTTGACTGGTACTCCGAAATTTTCATAAGCATGGCGGGTAGAATACCCCCTTCTTCCCCGGCCTTAGCGATGTTAATATACATTGGCGAAAAATAAGGGTAGCCAGCGAGGGCCTGGGAAAAGGATTTCCCTTCTTTCAAGTCCCGCTCCAAGGACCAGGTAAACTGCTTAAAAGCCTCTTTTTGGCTGTTTTCTCTCATTGTCCTCAGAGCGGCATCCAGAGACAGGCCGGCACTGAGCAGCAAGGATATCTGTTTTGTGAAAAAATCGATATCAGCCTTGGTTATTTTATTTTTCCCCAGCTGTAATACCGGCAGAGAAAATTGTTTTTTTCGATCTGACTTATGGGCTTTAATCTCTAAAGGCCGCAATCCCTGCAACATAAGATGTCTGGCAGCTGCTGCCTTGTCAGGCTCATCAAGCACCCCTTCCTTGACACTGTTATCCGTATCCAGGGCTGTATATTCAAACATTGCCATATCAGGCTACAGTCCTTTTCCTACACGAATAACTTCGGCAAGAGTCGTTTTTCCGTCACGCACCTTATTCAAACCATCTTGAAACAGAGACTGGAAACCTTCCTTCTTGCCAATCTCTTTCAATTCTTCCTGTCCCATTCCCTGGGAAACACCTCTACACATACTCTCGCTCATTGTGAGGAGTTCATATATGCCAATTCGACCGGTATATCCCATCCCGGAACAATCTTGACATCCCTCTCCTATATACATATCAAAATCTCCGCCATCCGGGATATAGCCAAGAGGTCCGGCAACATTGCCCAGAATCTTTCGACAGGAAGGACAGATACACCTTACAAGCCGCTGGGCCAAGACCCCTCGCAGAGATGAGGATAGAAGAAAACGCTCAACTCCAATATCAATCATCCTGACCACAGCGGAATAGGAATCATTTGTGTGAAGCGTACTGAAAACAAGATGGCCCGTGAGTGAGGACTGAACAGCAATTTCGGCAGTGTCCAGATCGCGTATTTCCCCCACCATGATCACATCGGGATCCTG
>JAUWDC010000242.1 GCA_030608985.1 Desulfobia sp.
TTCACTCATTGTAATGTCAACCCACAATCAGTACCAGTTGGCTGAACAGCTCAAAGAAAACGAATTAACTTCAAAAATTCCAATAGTGTGTATTGCTGAACAAATAAATGAAGGAGAAGCTGCCGGATTAGCCAGTGGGGAAATTGCTGACTTTATAGAAAAGCCTTTCATCGCTCCAATTGTAAAGTTGCGGATAAATCATACCCTTGCCTTGGCGCAATATAAGTATCACCAGGAAGAAATACTTTTGCAGCATAAAAGCCGAATGAGGGAAACACTGGATGTCCTGAATGCCCAGAAGGAAAAAGATTTTCGCCAGGCAGCCCTTGTTCATACAGGAAGATTGGCCTCTCTGGGGGAAATGGCCACCTCTATGGCCCATGAAATAAGTCAGCCTCTTAATGTCATATCTATAGCCATTCAAGGATGGCAACTCCTTGATGAAAGGGATCTTCTTGATAATAAAAGAGTCCTGAAAACCATTCCAATCCTCCTTGATAATGTTGAACGTATTGCATTCCTGATTGATCATGTTCGGACATTAGGCCATTGTACAAGAGAAAATAGAGAAATAAATATCTGCGATGTACTGCGGAACGCATTGTCTCTCTGTAGAAAACAATTAGAAAATGCTGGTATTTTAGTTGAGTCTCAGATCTCAAAAGACCTTCCTTCTGTTTTTGCTGTGGAGTCTGAAATTGAACAGGTAGCTCTCAACCTGTTGTCAAATGCAAGATGTGCATTGGAATCCCAGAAGGAATCTATGGAGTCTGATCCACAGATCAAGGTTTCTTGTTACAGGCAGGAAAATATTGTTTGTATTGAGATTGAAGACAACGGCGGAGGGGTGAATCCAGGTGATGAAGATAAGATTTTCGATTCCTTTTTCTCTACGAAAGAGCCTGGCAAAGGAACAGGTCTGGGACTCAGTATATGCAGGCAGATTATAGAAAAATATAGAGGATCGTTGACACTCCATAACTCCCCTGGCTATGGCGCCAGGTTCAAAGTAACTCTTCCCTCGATAATTTGATTGTAACTTTTTAGGTATAGTTATTAATTGGTAAAATAACTATGCAGAGTTGTTTCAACAACGTACTTAAAGTTTAAAGTGCACTAACGTGCCTTAAGTTAAGGAAATATCTGATCAGATTAACTTTCGAAACTTGAGGCACTTTAAATTTAAGCGCACTTTAGGCACTTGTGCTGAACAGTTACAGAGCCCGTAAGTATTCAGGAGTGAGAGGGGTGCTTCCAGCAAGGGCATCGTCAATTGCTGATAATATTAGGTCTTTATCCTTGGGCAATCTGGCATTTATGGGCAGATAGTTGGAGGCATGATTGGCCTGGAATTGAGCTCTGCAGGAAATATTCTTTACTATAAATCGTAATTCACGGAGAAGCTCATTGCTGCTCATCAGGGCAAACCCGCCTTCTTTTTCAAGATGGTACAGTTCCGTGTTTGGAAGAAGCATGAGGGTAAGGGCGGCAATCTGATTAGGCTTCATCGCAGATAATACTTTCCCTGTCTGGATGGCATGTTCTTCTGATTTTTCTTTTCCTGCAATACCTAGAAGAACGGTGACGGAAAGAAAAATCCCAGCCTTGCGAACATGCTGGCCGGCTTCAATCATTGAGGTTGCATCAGAGCCCTTCCTTAAAAAGGTCAGCACCTCGTCAGATCCACTTTCAAGCCCCATATAAATTCTGTCGAGACCGTATTGCTTCAACTCTTCGAGTTCTTCCGCAGACTTCCTCAGGATGCTTTTGGCATTGCCATAGAGCCGTATGCGCCTCACCCAGCTTAATTTTGCCCTGATACTGGACAGGATGTCGACCAGTCTTTTCTGCGGAATTATCAGGGCGTCACCATCGGCCAGAAACACCTTGTTCTGCCTGAGGCAATGGTGGGCAGCAAAATCAATGTCCTTATTTATTATTTCATCATTTTTGATAGTGAACAGGACATCTTTATAGGCTCCGCAGAAAATGCACTTGTTGTGAGAGCAACCAACAGTTACCTGGAGAATAATGGAATCAGCCTCGCTGGGAGGCCTGATGATAGTACCTTCGTAATGCATTGTATATGAAAGTCTCTCACAGAGTCCGCAGAGGCGCAGAGAGAAAACAAAAAAATCTCTGTGTACTCTGTGCCTCTGTGAGATTTTAACTTAACCGTTTTTTCTCTCAAACTCTTTCATGAAATCAACAAGATCAACAACACCCTGTTTGGGGAAGGCATTATAAATGGATGCCCTGACACCTCCAATTGACCTGTGACCCTTGAGTCCGTCAAAGCCGAGGGACGCTCCTTCCTGTATAAATTGGCTTTCAAGTTCCGGCGTTGGCAGATTAAAAGTAACATTCATTGGTGAACGAGAATTAATACGAGCATGCCCCTTATAAAAATCAGTGGAATCTATTGTACTATAGAGCATCTGGGCTTTTTCTTTATTAACTGCTTCTATGGCTTCAACACCGCCTAGTTTTTTGAGCCATTTGCAGACCAGACCCACCGTATAGATAGCGAAACAAGGAGGGGTATTGAACATTGAGCCCTTATCAGCATGGGTCTTATAGCGAAACATTGTCGGGACAGTATCGGGTGTCCTGTCAAGCAAGTCCTCCCTGACAATAACAACGGTAGTTCCTGCGGGGCCCATGTTTTTCTGGGCGCCGGCAAAAACTACTCCAAATGGAGTAAAGTCGAATGTGCGGGAAAGGATGTCAGAGCTCATGTCACAGATCAGCATTTTATCTGATTTGGGCATAGTCTGAAATTGTGTCCCATAAATTGTATTGTTGGAAACAAAATAAAGGTATTCGGAATTTGGATTAACAGTGTAATCGCCATCTTGCGGTACATGATCAAAACCGCTTTCCTCACTGGAGTAGGCTACATCAGCTTCAGCAATAATATTTGCCTCTTTAATAGCTTTTTTTGCCCAGGTGCCGGTATTAAGGTAGGAGCCGATTTTGCCAGGTCCAAGGAGATTCATTGGTACCATGGCAAACTGGGAGGACGCACCGCCCTGCAGGAAAAGTATTTTAAAGTTATCAGGAACATTGAGCAGTTCCCTGACCAAATCCATAGCATCCTCCGTAACTTTCATGAACTCTTTACTGCGATGACTCATTTCGATGAGGCCGATTCCCTTGTCATTAAAATTGACAATATCTTTAGCGGCCTGGGCCAGTACTTCCTGGGGAAGGGTTCCAGGTCCTGGGCTGAAATTGTATATTCTATCCGGCATAATTATCTCCTTATAAAATGAAAATTAATTGTATATCTCTACAAGATCTTAGCTGAAAAAAAAGGCATAATAGTGTAAAAATCCTTCTCTGTCATTATGTAACTGTCCAGCAGCACTTCATCTGTCTCCGATCAGGCTTACTCACATAGAACTACTATAGTTCGCAAGCCTGCTTGAACACATCTAAAGCACTGGTGAACAGTTAAATTCCTGTGGTTTCAGCAATTTTCTGGCATATAACTGAACAGCTACGTCATTATTTTTTG
>JAUWDC010000132.1 GCA_030608985.1 Desulfobia sp.
AAAAAAAGAAGAAATTGTCGCTCTTATCAAAGAGCGATTTGATTTCAAGGAACTTTCCATGCGAGCTCTTGGCAAACATTGGAAAAAAAGATCTCTGGAGGAAAAGGATGAGTTCATTACTCTTTTCCAGAAAGTTCTGCAAAACACCTATATTGACAGGCTTAAATGCTATTCAAACGAGAAAATTGTTTTTTATAAGCAGGTTGTAAAGGGGAAAAAAGCATTGGTGTACTGTGCTTTTTTAAGAAAAGGTGGCGAAATACCAATGAAGTATCGGGCTAAAAAAATCAATGATTCATGGCTTATCTATGATATTGTTATTGAAGGTGTCAGTCTAGTGAGCAATTATCGAAAACAGTTCGCCCAAATTATAAAAAAAAATCAGTATGACGGCCTTATTGCCAAGATGAAAGAAAAAACGAAAAAACAAGATGAATGTTCCCGGGAATAAATTTTCACGAATCTTTTTCGCTGGAATTTTATTCCTGTTCTCTTTTCAGCTGAGTATCTCTCCTTCTCAACAATTCATATCATTGTCCATAGGTCAGATTGTATTTGCTGATGAAATTATGGAGGACAATGAATTTGGTGACGAATTTGATGATGAATTCGATGACGAATTTTTCGAGGAAGAGCAGGATATAGACATTAGTGATCCTTTGGAGCCTGTTAATAGATTTTTCTTTCAGGTAAATGATAAGCTGTATTTTTGGGTATTAAAGCCAGTCGGACGAGTATATGGTGCAGTTATTGCGGAAGATTTTCGCATATGTATACGTAATGCTTTTAAGAATTTGTTGATGCCGGTCAGGTGTGTCAATAACCTCCTGCAGGGCAAATTTAAAAATGCCGGTATAGAGGTAAGCCGCTTTCTAATTAATACTACTGCCGGAATAGCCGGTTTGGGTGATCCTGCTAAAGATATCTGGGGGCTTGAGTCGAATCAGGAAGATCTTGGGCAGACGCTAGGATATTATGGCATCGGTAATGGTATATATTTTTGTTGGCCGATTTTGGGCCCGTCAACCCTGCGAGATAGTATCGGCATGATTGGGGATTCTTTTTTAGATCCACTTCATTATCTGAGGGAAAGTGATTATGATACTTGGCTATACGTTCAGGCTGGAAAAGCTGTGAACAACACATCCCTTGTTATTGGGGATTATGAAGCATTCTTAGAGGCGTCCTTTGACCCATACATAGCTTTACGTGATGCCTACCTGCAGCGGCGTGACAAAAGAGTAAAAGATCTCAAATAGCCGAAAAGCACCTAAGCTTAAGGTGTGTAAAACATGACGTAATTTGGCCTTAAGGGCCTTTCTTAAACCTTATATACCCTACGCCTTACACCTGATAGAGAACCATGCTATCTATAAAGTAAAACAATATGTTGCGCAATTCCGTCAACTCGAAAAGTTGAAATAATATGAAGGACAATTCCGTCACCTATAACGAATTTCTCAAGTGCCTTCCTGGTATAAGTGAGGAAGAATTCCAGATTTTAAACAGTTACCTGACGTATCGTATTTTTCCACGGGACAGAGTTGTAATGCAGGAAGGAGACCCGGGAGATTTTATGGGTTTTCTCATTAAAGGAAAAATGGCAATCAGGAAAGAAACGAGTTTTGACGGAAAATATATTTTAATAGCTATTCTGGAAAAAGGCTCTATCTTCGGTGAAATTTCTGTAGTTGAACCGAATCCTCGTACCGCAACAGTAAGTGCTTTAGAAGAATGTCACGCCCTTGTTTTATCCCATGAAAATGCGCAGAAGGTAATTTCTGCATATCCTGAACTTGGAATAAAACTCCTGTCTAAAATCCTCCGTGTCGTCGGGCGTCGTCTGCAACGATCAGCAGCTCGAATTGCCGACGTTTTGTAAAAAACCACCTTTATTCTCTAATTCTCATCTCTTTGTATTCGGTGTCAAGAAGGTCAGGTATATGACATGGCCCTGTCAAGATGAATTATAACAAGTCGAAATAAGGTGATTATCATCACGAAGAACACGAAGAAAAAGACAAAAAATATTTTTCCTTTTATTTCCTGGTGTTGCTCTTTCGTTTTTTTTTCGTGAATTTCGTGATTAAACAACATTTACGTTCGATTTTGGCGTTGCCGTGGGTATGTGATGAAATAGCTTGACATTACGACAGCTTTTTTTATATTTCCCTGTTCATTAGAGAACTATTACGATAAAGAAATAAAAAGCCAAAGAGTAATCAATACTCTTTGGCTTAAGAGTAATTCATAGCTTTAGCATTATTTTATATGGAGGATACATAAATGGCCTTACCCAAAAGAAGACATTCTCATTCCAGAACCAGAAAACGTCGTTCACATGATGCATTGGTTGCTCCAGGTATAGCAAACTGTGAAAAATGTGGCGAACCAAAACTGCCGCACCGTCTTTGTGCAGGATGTGGTACCTATAAAGGGCGCACTGTAGTCGACTTAGGTGATGACGATCTCGAATAGGCAAGTAATTCATTCGCAAAGATTCTAACCGAATTGCCTGCACCACTGGATAAGTGGTGTGAGCAGTCTCATTTCTTGTAAATGTTTGGCATTGTCCCATATTCGCACGATCAGGACGATTCACATAGCCAGCTATAGACTCATCGGCCTGCTTGCACGACTATGAAACAATGCCAAACATTCGCCGTTTCACTGCTACATTTTGGTGGTTTTATCAGTAATTTGAAATCAAGCCGAATATTTACCATTTCTTTTTACACACCATTTAACATGAACTGTTTGAAGGAGACAAAATAAGTGCGCATTGCCCTTGATGTTATGGGGAGCGACCTGGGTGCCAGTGAACTGGTTGCTGGGGCAGTTCTTGCTGCAAATGAATCAAATTCCCAGATTACTGTCATTGGTGATGAGAAAGAGATAAGAAGTGCACTTGGCTCCACCGGGGATTCCGGTTCAATTTCTGTTGTTCCTGCCACCCAGATAGTTACCATGGCTGACTCTCCTTTTGATGCTGTGCGGAAAAAGAAAGACTCTTCGGTTGTTGTGGCTTTTGAACTTCTGAAAAAAGGAGAAGTTGATGCCGTTGTCAGTGCAGGAAACTCTGGCGCTGTCATGGCTGCAGCAATCAAATTTCTAGGACGTTTGAAAAAAGTTTCCAGGCCGGGAATCGCCGGTATTTTCCCTACATTAAAAGGTCCTGTCGTGATGATGGATGTTGGCGCCAATGTGGATTGCCGCCCGAAACATCTCTATCAGTTTGGTGTTATGGCCTCAGCATTTTCTCGAGTAATGTTTGATGTTGAAAGACCAAAGATTGGTCTTCTGAGCATAGGGGAAGAGGGTGGCAAAGGCAACACCCTTGTAAAAGGAGCTCGTGAATTTTTTGAAAAGAGCACTCTTAATTTTATCGGCAATGTTGAAGGGCGAGATACTTTTCAGGGTGATGTAGATGTTATTGTTTGTGACGGATTTGTTGGCAATGTTTGTTTAAAACTGAGCGAAGGACTTGCAGAAGCAATTCTTTCTATGCTTGGCGAGGAGATTGGCAAAACTTTGAAGGCCCGATGCGGGTATATGCTTGCACGAGGCGCTTTTAGAAATTTCAAGAAAAGAGTTGATTATGCCGAATATGGCGGAGCACCTCTTCTCGGGTTCAATGGAACCGGTGTCATATGTCATGGACGATCAAACAGGGTTGCTATAAAAAATGCAATACGGGTTGCTGATGAGCTTGCAAGGAATAAAGTGAATGATCATATCCAGAATATGCTTGAAATGGATCATCTAGAGTAAGCTCAGAGAGAATACGGCGGATTGAATATGAATAGGATGATGATCATTAGTACAGGGTCGGCCTTACCCGAAAGGGTTTTGACTAATTTTGACCTGGAAAAAATGATTGAAACGTCCGATGAGTGGATAACCTCCCGTAGTGGAATTAAAACTCGACGCATAGCTGGAAAAGGCGAAGAAACATCAAAACTGGCCACCAGTGCAGCAAGAAAAGCTTTGGAGATGGCAGGTCTTGGGCCTGAAGATTTAGATATGATTGTCGTAGGTACAATCACCTCTGAAATTGCCATGCCGTCATGTGCCTGTCTGGTTCAAAAAGATTTAGGAGCTGTGAATGCCTTTGCTTTTGATATTAATTCAGCCTGTAGTGGCTTTTTATACGGACTTGACCTAGCTGAAAAGTATATTAAAGCAAATCCCGACTTGAATATTCTGGTGATTGGAGCCGAAAATCTTTCCGCTCACGTCAACTGGCAGGACCGCAACACCTGTGTGCTATTTGGTGATGGTGCTGGTGCGGTAATAGTCTCGGGAGCAACTCCAGGTAGAGGTATGATAGCCGGCAAGATGTTTTCAGATGGCAGGCTGCATGAACTTCTCTGGATGAACAGTGCACCCAGTCTGAATCCGGCCACTGCAATTCCGGATCATGATGGCTCTTATATCAAAATGGCAGGCAGGGATGTCTTCAAATATGCTGTGCGTGCCTTGGCTGAAGCAATCACTTATGTGTTGAATCAGGAGGGTCTTGATATCGATGAAGTCGATGTTATAGTTCCCCATCAAGCCAATATCCGAATCCTTAAAAGTCTTGCCGATCGTCTTAATATTCCTCTCGAAAAACTCTATATAAATGTTTACAAATATGGTAATACATCAGCGGCAAGCATCCCGATAGCCCTTGATGAAGCAAATAGGGCAGGCCTTCTCCAGGAAGGAAAAATTGTCCTCCTGTGTGCTTTTGGTGGAGGATTTACGTGGGGAGCATCTTTACTGCGTTGGTAACTAAGGGTTTTTTCAGGGATAACATCTAGGGGCTGGAACTCATTTCTAGTTTTAAAATAATCATATTTTTAATATACAGTTTCCGGGGTTGCCGGGTTAGGAGCGAAAATGGACTATTTCTTGACTGAAGAACAGCAGATGATTGTTGATCTTTGTAGTCAGATAACTGATGAATTGATTATTCCTCAACGAGCAGCACTTGATGAATCTGAAGAGTATCCCACTGACATACTGAATGCTATTGCCCAGGCTGATCTTTTTGGCATGTATGTTCCTG
>JAUWDC010000068.1 GCA_030608985.1 Desulfobia sp.
AAAGTACCCAGATAATTTCACTCAATGTTTTCCAGTTTCTTGTTTTTTCTGACAGCCTTTCAGTAGTAAGGCACTAAACCAATAACGAGGTGATTCTATGAAAACATGCAGCTTAAATGACTTTATGGCAGAACTTACCCCCTGGTTGGACAAGAATTACATTAAAAGAGCTTTTATGGACATAGAAAGGCGCTTCGTCCTTGAGTTTAATGATGGAACGAAAAATGTATACCTCATTGATGACTGCACTGAAGACCAGATAAAAAACGTACTCAAGGACTTGAAGAAAAAAGGAATAGTAACTGACGAATAAGCTGGAATATCGATCAGATTGTATCTTCCTTGTTCCTTGCCAATTGTAAATTATGGAGATGTTGATAAAGGCCTCCTTTTCTCATTAACTCAGTATGACTGCCCTGTTCAACAATTGTCCCCTGCTCCATGACCAGAATATTATCAGCACTTCGAATTGTGGAAAGGCGGTGAGCAATGACGATGCTTGTACGATTGGCAAGGGTGGAACGTATAGCACGATCGATCAATATTTCAGTTGCCGAATCAACGCTGGAAGTCGCCTCATCAAGAATAAGTAATTTCGGATTCCGGGCAAGGACCCGGGCAAAAGTAAGAAGCTGCTTTTGGCCAGAAGAAAGATCAACACCTCCCTCACCTATTTTTGTGTCCAGGCCATCAGGGAGCTGCTGTATGAGATGGCTGAGCTGTGCCTTGTCTATGACTTCATTAAATTCCTCATCCTCCATTTCCCTATCAAGAAGAATGTTTTCCCGTATCGTACCCGCTATTATTAAGACATCCTGCATGACCAGACCAATCTGCTGCCGGAGCCACAGAGTATCAAGCGTGCGAATGTCCTGGCCATCGATAAAAATTTTCCCCTGATCCGGCTCATAAAACCGTTCAAGAAGATTGACAATTGTCGATTTGCCGGATCCTGTTGCCCCGACTATGGCTAAAGTCTGACCCGGCAGCACAGTGAATGACAGGTCTTGGAGAACAGTCTGGCCGGCATCATAGCCAAAATGTACTTTATGAAAGATAACGTTTCCTTGTATATCTGCCGTCCCTTTCTTTGCATTCTCAGTTGAAACGAGAGAGGGGGTATCCAGTAGCTGAAAAATACGCTCTGCTGAAGCCATTGCCGACTGAACAATGGAATATTTCTGGGAAAGCTCCCGAATCGGCTGAAAGAAAAGGCGCATATAGGCGATAAATGCTGCGAGGTCCCCAATTGTCATGTGCTGCTGGATGATCTGTCCTCCTCCGTACCAGATAATACAACCGGTGGAAATGGCACTGAACAGCTCAATAGCAGGCATAAAAAGGGCAAAAATTTTAATTTGATAGAGATTGCTCCGCAGATAGGCGTTATTGAGTTCTTTAAATTTTGTATAGGTATCAGATTCCCGTAGGAAAAGCTGAATGACGGCAACACCTGAAATCGACTCCTGCAGGTAGGCGTTAATCCGGGCGATTTGGGTCCTGATGGTGCGGAATGCATCTCTGGCCAATCGACTGAACCAGAGAGTATTTACGGTAATCAAGGGAAGCAAAAGGCTTAGAATGAGGGCAAGTCGCCAATTCATCCAGAACAGAATAGACAATATCCCCACTAGCTTTATAGAGTCATTGAAAAGGGTGACAATAACCGAGGTGAACATTTCATGCATGTTCTGGATATCGTTTGTCAGTCGGGTGACCAGTTTTCCACTGGGATTGTTGTGAAAAAAGGTAAGATCCAACTGCACCATATGACTGAAAAGCTGTTGACGCATCTGGTGCATAATGGTCTGTCCTGTCCACTCAAGAATGACAACCTGAAAAAAATTAGCAATAAATCCAAGAATGACAGCACTGATAAATATCGACGCCAACTTACCAAGACCACTCATGGCTTCAGCAGTCGCGATAGAAGTATTCACGATATAATTGTCGATACCGAATCGGACCAAATAGGGAAGAGCCAGGCTCGCTCCGATAACAACAAATGACAGAGCAATAGCCCCGGTAAGTTTTATCCTGTGTGGCCAGGAATACGCTATGATACGCCTCCACAAACCTGTGTCGGCGACCTGTCCGAGATGATCCTCTTCAAAATATCCATAGCCGTATCGCATAGCAGTCTACCTTTTTTGCTCCTGTGCTAGTAACTCTTCAGCAGCACCCCATCTGCACACGATCAGACTGTCTCTCATAGATTTACTATAGTTCGGCTGTCTGCTTGTGCACATCTGGAGCACTGCTGAAGAGTTACAGTCTGAGTTTTTCGTAATTCTCATCTTTTGGCTAAATAGATACCTGTGCTATGGACTGATGGGTATAGATTGTCCGATAGAATTCATTGATTTTCAGAAGATCTGTGTGGGTTCCCCGAGCGACGATACTCCCCTCATCCATGACAAGAATTTCCCGTGCCTCAACAAGAGGCGCCACACGGTGTGAGATGATGATACATGTTTTATCCTTCAGATAGGAAGCGATGGAACGAATGATCGCGTGTTCTGTTTTCATATCAACGGCAGACAGGCCATCATCAATAATAATAATTGGCCGATCAAGAATGAGTGCCCGGGCAAGGGCTATCCTTTGGCGCTGGCCGCCTGAAAGCTTCACTCCTTTTTCCCCTATTCTTGCCTGATACCCACCTTCAATGGCCATGATTTCATCATGAACGGCAGCTGCCCGTGCCACCTCCTGTATGTGGACAAGGGAGGCGTCCTCCCTGCCAAGGGAAATATTGAACTGAATGGTATCAGAAAAAAGAGTTGTCTCCTGGGGGACATAGGCAATGCTGCCCCTTACTTCAGACAAGGACAATGTATTAACATCACGGTCTCCCAAAAAAAACGTTCCGTCGGCAACAGGATAGAGACGGGTAAGAATATTACACAGGGTCGTTTTTCCGGAACCTGTTTTGCCCACTATGCCCGTAAGTCCTGGAGCGATTTGAATATCCAGATCATTCAGGATCTTTTTTTGCTGATCCGGATAGGCAAAGGAAAGGTGGTTCAGGGTAATTTTTTCAGCCCCAGGCAACGACAGGCCAGTTGCAGGGATATCCAGCAGCGCGGGCTTCGATTCCATAATCTGCTGAATACGCCCTAACGATGTTGCACCTCGCTGAAAAAGATTTGCAACCCAACCTATGGCCATCATTGGCCACGTCAGCATGAAAAGATAGGAAATAAAGGCGATAAAATCTCCAATAGAAATAACCCCCTGCATTGTTAACCGACCGCCAAAAAACAAAATTAACAGCAGGGAGCAGTTGGCGACAAGACCGGAAAAGGGAAAAAGAACTCCCTGCACAACGGCAACTTTAAGGTTGTTGCGGACATACTCCTCTCCCATTCGACCGAACTGTTTTGACTGATAGGCCTCCTGGGTATATGCCTTTACCAGGTGGATAGAGGAAATCGTACTCCGGGCAAATTCAGTCATTTCGGAAAACTGCTCCTGAACTTTTTTAAATCGTGTATGCAGACGTGAAGAGAGCAATCGGGTTGCAAAAGCCAGTACCGGCATGGGTGCTACTGCAATAAGCATAAGAGTAGGACTTATATATGCCATAAAAGAAAGGGCGGCGATGGTCATAACGACAGCATCGACAAAAGCTATCAACCCCATGCCGCACGCCAGCTGAACTGCAGCAAGATCGTTGGAAGAAAGAGCCATAATTTCGCCGACGGGATGCCGCTTAAAAAACCTGGCGTCAAGGGTCAACAGGTGGGACATCATCCAGTCTCTCAGATCCCGCTCGAGCAAACGGGAAAAACCAATGACCAGGTATCGCCATAAAAAGCGACAGATGGCAATACCAACAGCAATGATAAAAATATATAAGGCTATCGTGAGAAGTGTTGTTTCGGTTGCTGTCCCTTTGTCAAGACTATCAACAGCTTTTTTAACAAACCGGGGAATGAGAAGTTGTAGAAAGTCCACTCCCAGGAGAGCTGTAAAACCAAGGATGAGGCGAAGGCTATATTGCCTGAAAAAAGGACCCAGAAAGGTAATGGTCTGTCGAATGGTCTTCGGGGGGATATGTTCTTTGGCTTCGGAGGACAAGGGTGTGGTTCCTGCATTCCTATACAGCAGTTACTCTGTATTTTTTTACAAAATCAACAGGCCTGTAACTGATCTTCGCCTTGCGAAGCCCTTCATTGCCAAGATCCTGCTCTCTGTTAATCGTATCATATATTTCTGGAAGTATAGAGGCAAAAGCCTGATTCACAAACTGCCACAGCCCTTTATAATCCCGTATTGCTTTTTCAAAATGAACGACAAAACTCCTGCCCAGGCTCAATTCCTCGCCTAGAGAATATGCAACCGGCTTCCCGTCAACATAGTAAATCCCCCCACATAGCTGCAGCTCTTCAGCCTTTTCCAAGGCTTCCTTTGCGGCGACATAATCCCCTGGTTCTTCCCGATTCTGTCTCCAAGAATTGAGAATTTGAATTGCGGCTGGGATATGCTCCTCCAGTAAGGGTCTCCCCTCATAGTTATAGTTGTTGAGGAAGGCGTTGAGGTGAGTACGCTTTTTATGAAACTTTTTACCGGTAAGTCCAGAGAGATCCCGGCGCGAATAGAGATAATCAAAGTTATCTCTGTCTTCGGTAATTTTGTATCCCATTTTTGCCAGATGGTCTGCCTGTGACTCTGAGGCGCATTTCATTGCCGTATAGTGTGTAAACAAATCATCCAATTGTTTTTTGCTCTGCAAACCAAAAGGCAACATGAAAAATGGCGCCCCGTCATCCATTCCGGTAATGACACATTCATCGCCAAGATAGCAAATACGGTATTTATGGGTATGCCGGAACAGGTAGAGGTTGGCAAAAGTAAATTCGGAAATACCATCTGGTAATTTCTGAAACAGGGAGTGAAGCGTATCACGCATTGCCAGTGAAAGCTCAGCAGCCTGAGGATAGTGTGGAATCATAACGCACCCTGGTTTCTCTTACCTGAATTGAGCGATTTTATGACGAAGATATGTGCTGATATCTTGTGCGGTAAGGTTTTTCGAAAACCGCAGGCATACCCGTTGGTCTGTTGAGGATTTTCGGGAAGCCTTAGCGGACAAGAGATTAGTGCAGATCGAGTTAGAAAATCGCTCAACTCAGGTCTTATATACAAAATCACAATCTGTTCTCTGGCAAAATGGGCTTGCACAGAAACTGCTTCCCCTATAAACTCCAACAGTTGCATGCTACTGCTTTTTAGAGGTGCAGGCAAGACCTGAGGCAGCCATATTAATATATTAAGGGACACACATGCCATTACCCGCATTTTCCACGGTTCAAACGACAAAACTCCTCTACCTGATCAATCCTTTTCATCATTTTTTTAAAAAGATTGCCACCGGTGGCGTACTGCTTATCTGCTCTGCTTTTGTCGCCCTGCTCTGGGCCAACCTGGCAACGAACAGCTACCTTTCCTTCTGGCACACTGACGTGTCTTTTTCCCTGGGACCTTTTTCCATTACCAAGTCGGTACAACACTGGATTGACGAGGCCTTGATGGCACTCTTTTTCTTTACTGTCGGCCTTGAAATAAAAAGGGAAATACTCATCGGAGAGCTTGCCCAGTTGCGGAAAGCCATCCTGCCGATTGCCGCAGCTGCCGGAGGTATGATTTTTCCTGCTCTTATTTATCTCTTTTTCAACAATAGTTCTGCTGAAGCCATCCATGGCTGGGGAATCCCCATGGCAACCGATATTGCCTTCGCCCTTGCCGCCCTGTCTCTCATCAGCAAAAGAATCCCTTTTGGAGTGAAAATATTTCTCTCTGCCCTGGCTATTGTTGACGATATCGGCGCAGTGCTTATAATTGCCATCTTTTCTACAAAAACAATATACTGGCAGTATCTCTTGGTTTCCCTGGGTTTCCTCCTGGCTCTTGGAGTTCTCAATTTCATAAATATTAAAAAAACACTTCCTTATGCCCTGCTGGGAGTAGGGATGTGGTTTGTTATTCTCGGCTCCGGCGTTCATGCCACTGTTGCCGGTGTTATTGTTGCATTTTTTATCCCAGCCAGGGGAAGATACAACACCGACACATTCGTGGAGGAAGTGCAAACTTATCTTGGCAAGATAGAATGTCCCACAGGAAGCTGCGGGCATTCTATACTCATAGACCAGACACATTTAAACGCTGTCCAGGCCATTGCGGTAGCCTGCCACCACACCATGACCCCCTTGCAAAGGCTTGAGCATTCCCTGAACAGCTGGGTTGCCCTCCTCATTCTTCCTCTTTTTGCCCTCGCCAATGGAGGAGTAGTACTTGGTGACGTAGACATGGTTGCGGCTTTGACCCACCCTGTTACCATGGGCGTTTCTCTGGGGCTTATTGCCGGCAAGCCCCTCGGCATTTTTCTATTTACCCTGCTCGCCTCTAAAATTATGCATGCTCCCCTGTCAAAAGGCGTGACCTGGTTCCATATTGGCGGAGCCAGTATTCTTGCCGGGATAGGGTTTACCATGTCCATTTTTATTTCCGGTCTTTCCTTCCCGGACCCCAGCTATCTTGAATTATCTAAATTCGGTATTATGATAGCGTCAATGGTTTCA
>JAUWDC010000002.1 GCA_030608985.1 Desulfobia sp.
ATTCGAGATGCCCTGGAAAATTATGACACGCATTGGGCGATTTTTTTCTTCCTAATAATATTTTCATGGAGTTTATGGCCCTATAATTATCTAGCGGAAATTGGACCAGAACTGTTTAACTCTTTAATTTCAAAAGTAAAGCTATATTGGAGTTTAACTCTGGAGAAGAGGGATAGGTTTATTGTATAAAAAACTTTTCCCAGTGTTAGTCCAGGGTGTTTTGGTGGGCCGTGAGATGGTAATTAATATGAAGAGAGCTGGACATTCAGAGCTTACAGCTAAATGATAGTGTCGGGGAAAGCGCATGGGGAATCCGTTTCAGGACCAGCTTCTTAAGGCTGGATTGGTCAATGAAAAACAGGTTAATAAGGCCAAGCATGAAAAACGTATCAGTAACAAGCAAAAGAAGCACAGCAATACCACTGACACGACGAGCAAAATTAAGCAGGAACTGGCAGCAGATAAAAAGCGTAATCAGGAGCTAAACCGACAACTCAATAAGGAAAAGCAACAATGGGAGCGGTTGGCTCAGGTAAAGCAACTTATAGAGCAAAATCGTTTGGATAAAGATGATCGAGGTGAAGCATATAATTTTGTTGACGAGAACAAGATAAAGAGGATCTATGTTTCAGATGAGATCGCTGACCAGCTGAGTCGTGGTCAGGTTGCTATTGTTAAACTGGGCATCAACTATGAGGTAGTACCAGTCAAGGTAGCTCGGCAAATAGCCAGTCGAGATAAGAAGACGGTGCTCGTTTTACATGAAAAGGAGTCTTAAATGGAAAACCGAGAAAAAAGGGTAAGTTTGCTTTTGATTTTTAATTAGTGCGCATAAAACATACCAGAATGGCCTCTATCCCAAGTGCCACAAAGAATAGAGTCGGATTCGCCATCATTGCGCAAAAAGCTACTCTTTTATGCGCTCTCAGAATAATGGACCCTTAGATTAAGATCAGATGAAGCAAAGAAAAAAGCCGAGACATGATAGTTCTCGGCTTTGTTGTTTTGAGATGCGCTGGTAACGCGGGGGGCTGTTATTTGGTTAAGCAAACTGTTCAAGGCCGAATTCGACTTTGAAGCTGGTTTCTGCTCAACAATAGTTTTGAGAAGTTCCTGGTTTTCATTGCTTAAGATTTGAGCCATTGATTGCAGGGATTCAAACCAGACCTTTGGCTCCCTGTTTCTTGCTTAAGGATGCGTGCAAGACAGCTTGGTATCTTTCCTGAATACACGCTATAAAAGTTTGATTAGTTTCCGGTGGCCGGCCGGGAACGCGAAATCGTCAAGTTCCTCTCTGCTCACCCAACGACATTCCTGGGCAGCATGAAGAACAGGTTGCTGCTCCTTTTTTTTCTGGTCACAGAAAAATCCATGTAGTGTCACCCTGTAATTCATATAAGAATGCTGTACTGTTTTAATGGGCCTGATTTGGTGAACGTCAAGCTCGGTATCCTCTTTGATTTCTCTGACCACAGCATCTGCCGGTTTTTCTCCTTACAGCCTTAAACAAGCAAACAATTCTTTCCTTTTTCATTTGAACACCATATGGTTATATTAATTTCTACAGCTATCAGCATAATAAAGAATATAGATACACCGCTATGACTCTCCTGACTAAGATTTTAATCCCCATATTTTTTTTCTTTCTCCAGACAGGTGTGCTGTGGGGTGCGCAAACGGTCAAAATTGGTGTTTTGGCCAAACGAGGCCCTGCATATACCCTGCAGAAATGGTCGCAGACCGCTGATTATTTATCTTCCTCAGTTCATGGATACCTTTTCGAAATAGTTCCTCTTGGTTTTCAAGAAATTCACACCGCTGTTGAAGAAGAAAAGATAGATTTTGTTTTGGCAAATTCCGCATTTTATGTGGAGCTTGAAAAACTCCATGGCGTGAGTCGAATAGCCACTCTGATTAATCAGCATCTATCTGGTCAGCAGACAACGACCTTTGGCGGCGTTATCTTTTCCCGGACCGACAGGGAAGACATCAGCGAACTGGAAGACCTTCAGGGGAAAGACTTTATGGCTGTTGATCCTCGCTCTTTCGGTGGCTGGCACATGTCCTGGAGAGAATTCAAGCGGAAGGGCATTGATCCCCTGGAGGATTTTTCTTCTATGCAGTACGGCATGACCCATGATGCCGTAGTATACGCCGTCCTCAATGGTGATGTTGACGGAGGCACTGTGCGCACTGACACGCTGGAGAGGATGGCAGGGGAAGGCAAAATCAATCTTGAACTGTTGCACGTCCTTCATCAACAGAAAGTCGAGCAGTTTCCATTCATGATCAGCACGGATCTTTATCCTGAATGGCCGATTGCCGCTGTTAAAACAACGTCCATCAAGCTCTCACGTATTGTTGCCTCCGCGCTGATGGCGATGGACGCCAGCCACCCCGCTGCCATTGCCAGTAAATCAGCAGGCTGGACAATACCTCTCAATTACCAACCGGTACATGACTGCTTGCTGGAACTTCGAATCGCTCCATATGAGGATTACGGAAAATTCACCCTCACGGATGTGTTACGGCGCTACTGGCGGCAGGTTGGCCTTATTGTCCTAGCTGTGATGATTACCATTGCTGTCTCGTTATACATCCTGCAGTTAAATAGAAGTCTACGCCAGAAAAAAGTTGAGGTCGACGAGCTGAACAGGACACTTGAGGCCAAGGTGATCCAGCGGACAGAAAAGGTCAACACCCTCCTGGATCAGGAGATGTATCTCAGGGAAATCCTGCATATGGTTGCTGATGTCAACGAGCTGCTTATAACATCACCAACCTTGGAGAGCCTGCTGAAAGAGTCCTGTGCCAGATTTGTCCAATACGGACATTATGGTTTTTGCTGGGTTGGCCTGCTGGAGAAGGACAACATCCAGACAGTCTATACTTCTCACGAGGCCGGCAACTACCTTGCTGATCCACCGTATGCCCTCCAAGACGCCGACAATATATTTTCCCAGGGCCCCACCGCCAGATGTATTGCAGAAAATACGACCATAATCAGCGACGTCAGCCATCAAAAGGTAGATGCAACTCCCTGGCGTGACCAGGTCAAGGGATTCCAGGCGGTGATCGGTCTTCCCCTGCGGGCCGACCAGCGTGCTGAGCCGCTAGGCGCCATGACTGTCTATACCTGGCGGAAAGAGGGATGTGAACCTGAAGAGATTGCCATGCTTAAGGAATTGGCCGGTGATATCGGTTTTGCCATCAACTCCTTTCAGCAGAAGGAAGCCGTCACACGATTGGAACTTGAGCGCACTGCCAACTATGAAGAAACAATTTTTTCTATGGTGAACATGATAGAGCATCGTGACACCTTTACAGCAGGGCATACAGCACGCGTGGCCCGTTATTCTGTAATGATTGCCAAAGAAATGGGACTGGAAGACAAAGAGATACGAAAGCTGCAGAAAGCTGCTGTACTGCATGATATCGGCAAGATTGCCACACCGGATTCCGTGCTTCTTAAGCCCGGTAAACTTTCCGACATTGATTACGATCTTATTAAAATTCATGCCATTGCCGGCTATGAAATGCTTTCGAAGATCAATATGTATAAGGAACTGGCCGAGATTATCCGGCATCATCATGAACGGTATGATGGAAACGGATATCCGGATCATCTCAAAGATGACGAGATTCCTCTTCTGTCAAGCATCATGACAGTTGCTGATGCCTTTGACGCCATGACGACAAATCGTATCTATAAATCGAGAAAAGAAATAAGTGAGGCTATAGCAGAACTGCAGTCCTTGGCCGGCAGTCAGTTTCATCCCGAAGTTGTCAGGGCGGCCGTTAACATTCTCCAAGATGTAAAAGTTCCCTCAACCATTTCCCAACTTCCGCGAACAGATCTGGAAAAAAGACGATTTTCCTATTTTTTCAATGACAAGCTTACCGGTCTTTACAATGAAGACTATCTTCAGATAATACTCCGCAACAACAGAAGCACAAATGATTACAAGTGTTTCCATAGCGTACACCTGAAAAATTTACCGGAATATAACAAGCGGCGGGGCTGGGAAGAGGGCAATCAGCTTGTGAAAAAAATTGCTGATGAATTGCAGGCCAATTTCCCTGAAACACTTCTGTTCAGGGCTTACGGTAATGATTTTGCCATGACAACAAGAGAACATTTCGTGCTTAACAGCCACCAGATAGAGGTTTTCAGTTGTATCCGTGATACGGAAATCAAAGTGGAAATCACCCATGTCGATTTAATTCAGGATGAAATATACACCATCAGTAAACTTGAGAAACTTGAAATTTTATCAAGTAAAGAATAAAGATGAACTCGCCGATAAGGGTTTCCATTACTTATTGACATCGAACTGCTTCACCAATGTCATTAAGGTATGCGGAGATGACAAACATGCCTGCCCATGGCTGCACTCGCTCATCAAAAAACAGAAATCCAGGAATTCCTGCATCAGTTTTGTCATGACCTTATTTTTGTGCTGGATCACCGAGAGCTGCCTTTCCATGTCAACTCCCTCTATATAGAGTCGCTTCAAGCTGCCGTTTTCAACGTCAGCACAGACGGTCAGGTTAGACAGGCAGGCAACCCCCACCCCTGATTTAACAGCACTCTTGATTGCCTCAGTGTGGCCCAGTTCCATAATGATGTTTAGATCTGTTACATGTTTACCTAATTTCTTTTTAAAAATCTGCGCTGTTCCAGATCCCTGCTCCCGCATAACCCATTTATATTTTTTAAGGTCGGTGGCGACATTACATACATCGCTGTCTTCCGTTATATTATCGGCATTTGATATAAGGACAAGTTCATCTTTAAACCAGGGAGTTACCAGCACCTGCTCATTATTCACCTCTCCTTCGACAAAGCCTGCATCCACTTTGCGGTCAACAATCAGCTTTTCTGCCGCCCTGGTATTGAGAACAAGCATAGTTATGTAGACGTCAGGGTGCATCCGCTTGAAGGCACTGATCAAGTAAGGCAGAACATAATTGCCTATGGTTGAACTCGCGACCAAATTTAGAGACCCGACTATATTTCCATCCTTTTCATTCATCAGCGAGTAGACATTGTTCATCTGGCAGATAATTTCTCTGCTTAATGGAAGGAGGTAGCGGCCTCGATCATTGAGAATAAGCGAGCGGCCCTGACGATCAAAAATAGGTCCACCGAGCTGATTTTCCAACTCAATTAACGCAAGACTGACCGCCGACTGGGTTATAAACAGTTTTTTGCTGGCCTTGGTAACCTGCTGAGTTTCCACTACTGCATTAAAAATCTCAAGTTGCCTGAACGTAATTGCCATGGTCTCCTCTTTTTTTCTCTTTCATTCCCCTGCAGACCTCATTTGAACAAGTAAATTCCTGAATGAAGGGCAGTGGGAAGCACTTTTTATTTCAAGAAAATTTCTGGCCTGCTTAAGAAAAGTCGTTACTACAGTAACAACACGGACTTTGTATTAATTTTACTAATGATAAGTATTTTTATAATAAATTATACTTTATATTTATTAATTACTATAAGTAAAGTCAAGAGACATTTTTTTTTGCTGAATGTACTCCCGGTTAAAGGATCCTCCCTGCTTCTCCATGGCACCTGGCAGATTTTTTTGTAATCCAGGAATTTTTCAGGAGAAGCAAAAAGGAAAATTAAAACAAAGGAGGGAAACAAAATGCGTGAATGGGCAAACAACATTGATTTGCAAATTACCAGTTGGATGGACAAGTACTGCCAATTTTTGATGAGAATTTCCCTTGCTCTGATTTTCATCTGGTTCGGAGCCCTGAAACCACTTGGCCTCAGCCCGGAGGAGGAACTTATAAAGCGGACGGTCTACTGGCTTCCGCCGGAGGCTTTTTTGCCAGTGCTGGGGTGCTGGGAGTTCGCAATCGGAGTGTGCTTGCTCTATCGCCCCTGGCTCCGCATTGCTCTCCTCCTGCTTCTCATTGAATTGCCAGGGACCTTTCTGCCGTTACTCCTGCTTCCGGATATCTGCTTTAGCAGGTTTCCGTTTGGATTAAGTATTGAAGGGCAATATATTATCAAAAACCTCTTTCTGATAAGTGCGGCCTTTGTCATAGGCAGTAAAGTCAGGAACGAAACAGATCATGAGAAACTTCTGTGATGATTTCCTGAATTTTCTTGGAACGATAAGCACAAAAGCACCAACACGCTATCACCTCTTGCACTGTGAAACCGGATTACAGTCTCTAAAGACATTGGGTTGGGGAGCTTTTTGTTGCTGAAGAGAGCAGGTTGTTGCCTAAACCTACCTAGAACGATGTCTATGAAAAACTAAACGCCTAAAAGCTACCTGGATGAGGCACTTACTATGAAAACTATAACAGTTCCCAGCAAGGAACAGGAATATCTTAAGATTTTTCAAAAGGTCACCAAGCTTATCAGCATGGTACTTGACCCCCAGCAGGTTATGGACATGGTCGTTCACCGTCTTCCTGAGATTCTGGATGTTGATGCGGCCACTATAAGGCTGCTTGACAGTAGCACTAACACTTTTGTCATGGGGGCTGCCCATGGCCTGTCTGATGAGTATCTTTCCCGTGGCTCCATTGACACTGAAGAATCCATGGAGATGATTATGAGTGGAAATCCGGTAGCTAAAACTGATCTGGCTGCTGATCCGCGTTATAAGCACAGTGCTGAGGCCGCCAGGGAGGGTATTAAAAGTGTTTTGGCCTTGCCCATTACCTTTCAGGGACATATCATCGGTATCATGCGACTTTTGACACGAAGCCAGCGGGTTTTTACGGCCATGGAAATTTCTTTTTCCATGGCTCTGGCAGAGCAGGTTGGGGTTGCCATCTCCAACGCCAGACTCTTTACAGAGATGGAAAACCAGGTGGATTTTCTCCAGGAAGTGAAAGAAATATCCCGACTGGTCAATTCCACCCTTAATCTGAATGAAATTTTACAAACCATTGTTGACAAACTTCCTAAAATCATGGGAATGAAAGCCTGCACTATTCGTCTGCTCCAGCCTGAAACCAATCAGCTAGAATTGGTGGCGGCCGTAGGTCTTTCAGACGAATACTTGAAACGTGGCCAGATCAAAAGGGAAAACTCTATTTTCTGCGCGTTGAAAGGTGAACCGGTGGCAATCTATGATGCCCCCAATGATGCCCGGGTGAGATATCACGATTCTATAGTGAAAGAGGGCATCAAAAGCATTCTAGCTGTTCCCATTAAAAACGGTCCAGAGATTATCGGGGTTCTGCGGTTGCTTACCGCCGAGCACCATTGTTTTACCACAAGTGAAGTGAATTTTGCAGCAACACTAGCTGAGGAAGGTGGCAATGCTATTCAAAATGCTCGTACCTATCAGAAAATCAATCTTCTTTTTAACCAGATTGAGGAAAATGAACGTTTCCTCCAAGACATCCTAGATTCCTTGTGGGCCCAGCTCATTGTTTTGGATACCCAGAAACATGTCGTCATGGCCAATCGAAGATTTCTAGAAGAAAATGCCTTCACAGAAGGAGAGATCATGGGACGGCCTTACAACCTCATTTCACCTTGGGGTATTTCTGATGATAATATGTGTCCGGTTGACCAGATTCTGTCCAGCGGTGAGAAGACAACCAACACTATTCATAGAGTTAAGGAAGGAAATGATCAGTGGCTGGAGCAGTCTATTTATCCAATATTAGACGACAAGGGCAAGGTGGAGTTTGTTATTTTCTCTGTCCGAGATATAACCACCCAGCAATTATTGGAGCAGGAAAAAATGGAACGAATAAAGCTTAAAGGCATATTGGAAATAGCCGGAACTGTTGCCCATGAGTTAAATTCACCTCTCTTTGCCGCTCTAGGAACAGCCCAGCTTATGCGTGATGATATCCAGTCGGAAGCATTGCTGGAGGATTTAAATATAATTACCCGTAATATGAAGCAGATGGCTGAACTTACCAAAAAAATGATTACCATGACTGGCTTTGAAACAAAGGATTATGTTGGTGAAGCCAAGATTGTCGAGTTAAAATAACTTAAGTGGTATGCCCCCTTAAAGCTGTAGACTTATCGAAAGCAATTGAGAACAAGCATAGTTATGTAGACGTCAGGGTGCATCCGCTACTGCATTAAAAATCTCAAGCTGCCTGAACGTAATTGCCATGGTGTCCTACTTTTTCGTTTCCATTCCCCTGAAGACCTCATTTAAACAAGTAAATTGCTGAATGAAGGGCAGCGGAAATCAGTTTTTATTTCAAAAAAATTTCTGGCCTGTCTAAGAAAGATCGTTACTACAGTAACAATTCGAGCTTTGTATTAATTCTACTAATGGTAAGTATTTTTATAATAAATTATACTTTATACCGGTTGATTACTATAAGTAAAGTCAAGAGACATTCTTTTTTTGCTGAATGTACTCCCGGTTAAAGGATCCTCCCTGCTTCTTCGTGGCACCTGGCAGATTTTTTTGTAATCCAGGATCTTTATTGAGAAGCGAAAAGAAAAATCAAAGTAAAGGAGGGAAACAAAATGCGTGAATGGGCAAACAACATTGATTTACATATTGTTAGTTGGATGGACAAGTACTGTCAATTTTTGATGAGAATTTCCCTTGCGCTGATCTTTATCTTGCTGGGAGCCCTGAAACCATTGGGCCTCAGTCCTGAGGAGGAACTTATAAAGAGGACAGTGTACTGGCTTCCACCGGAGGCTTTTCTACCTGTTCTGGGATTCTGGGAATTCGCAATCGGAGTGTGTTTACTCTATCGCCCCTGGCTCCGCATTGCTATCTTCCTGCTTTTCATTGAGTTGCAGGGGATTTTTCTGCCGTTAATCCTGCTTCCGGATCTCTGCTTTACCAAATTTTCGTTTGGGTCAAGTATTGAAGGGCAATATATTATCAAAAATCTCTTTCTGGTAAGTGCGGCCTTTGTCATAGGCAGTAACGTCAGGAACGAAACAGATCATGAAAAGATGCTTTGACGATTTCCTGAATTTGCCGGGAACGAGAGGCACAGAAGCACCAACACGTTATCATCTTCTGCTGACAGCGTGTTGGTGTTAACAACAAAGATTCATCACGAGTGAGGACCTTCTCTTCACCTGCTGGTGCCAGGGTTGTTATGTCCGGGAATTCTTCAACCCAGCGCAGGTAATATTCTTTTACCCGCTCCACCTGGGTCTGTTGAAGCATGATTTCAGAAACATGGATATGATATGGATCTTTTGTTCTTCGCCAGGGAAGATCCCAGCGGTTTCTGGAGTAACAGTTGAGTATTTTCCTGGAAAAATCAGCTGAGCGCATCATGCTAATCTTTGTTACGGAAATCAGCAGATTTTATGTCATACCGGCGCATAATGCGCTGCAATGCCTGGCGTTCCATTCCACTTTTCTGGGCAGCTGCAGTCACATTGCCCTTGTGTTGGGCGAGAATATGTGAAATATAGGCGACGGAGAAGTGTTTGGTCGCTTCGGCTTTTGCATCGTTATAGGGAAGGCTGAATACCGCCTGCTGCATTGCTGAACAGTTTAATTTTCCTGTGTCTTTACGTTCAACCTCCTTCAGGGCAGCGGCATCAATGATTTTCCCGCCGGTTACAAGAATAACTCTTTTAATGATGTTTTGCAGTTCACGTACATTTCCCGGCCATTGCCGATGATAAAGATAGTCAACAGCATCAGGTGAAAACTGGAGGTCAGGCCTGTTGTATTCTTTTTTGAAAAGATCAAGAAAATGGTAGGACAAGAGGGGGATATCCTCCTGCATTTCGTTTAAAGACGGCATGGTAATGTCTATTACATTAAGCCGATAGTACAGATCTTCACGGAATTCTCCTGACTCTATCTTTGCCTCCAGGTCCTGGTTGGTTGAGGCCACCACCCGGACATCAACCTTGATGGATTTATTCTGCCCTAACGGTTGTATTTCTTTTTCCTGGAGAACCCTGAGTAGTTTGGTCTGTATTGAAACCGGAATATCACCGATTTCATCAAGAAGGATCGTTGAATGGTTTGCTTCTTCAAAAAGGCCTTTTTTGTTAGATGTTGCACCTGTAAAGGCCCCCTTGCTGTATCCAAAAAGTTCACTCTCAAGAATTTGCTCAGGCAGGGCAGGGCAGTTCACTGTAATCATTTTATTATGCTTACGATTACTCAGAGCATGGAGCGCTTTTGCAGCACCTTCCTTTCCGGTTCCTGAATTCCCCCTGATCAGCACGGTTGCATCCGTGTCTGCCACCAGGGCAATAAGGTCTAGGGTTTTTTTCAGGGCTGGAGATTCGCCGACAAAATCTGCTGGGAGAAGTTTGCAAACGCAAAGACGATTGTGGAGATTTCGATTGTCCCTGAGAAGTTTTGTTCTTTCAAGGCAGTGCTGAATAGTGCGGACAATGTGGTCGTTGTTGAAAGGTTTTTCCAGAAAATCATATGCCCCATCTTTCACGGCCTCAACTGCCATTTCAATGGTACCGTATCCAGTCATGATGATTGTCGAGATTGTGTCATCAAGGGCCCTGATTTCTTTTAGTAGGGTGAGGCCATCCATGTCGGGCATTTTGATGTCGGTTACCACTACGTCAGGATTGTATTCTGCAAGGTTCTGCAGGGCATCCTGTCCGGATTGTGCCAGAAAAATATTACAATCACATTGCTTTTTTACCACGAGTTGGAGCATGTTGAGCATATCCGGCTCATCATCAACAATCAGTACGGTTGGAAGGTGTTTTGTGGGATCAGTGGTTGTTCTCATCAATAAAGTAAACAGGTTTGATTTATCACTATCAAAGCCGGAAAAGGTTCTCGTTTCTCCATTCAGTTAGTTCAGGCAGGATTAAAAAAGCTCTGATAACCGTTGACGCACAGTATCAGCGGAGGAGTATTGAAACAACCTTTTTTCATGCAAATTACTTCTCCTGATTTTCCAATGATGCAAGAAAGTGGAAATATATCTGGGCAAACCGTCCGGAAACAGTGTCGGCACAGGAGACGAGAAACAGGTTTTTTTCGGGGAAAAAGCCAGACAGGGACATGAATACGGAGCGGGAGATATTAGTAAGCATCTTTTCAAGAAGATTCATGTCCATGATCTCTTCTTTTATCCCGTATAGGCGGCAACTCAGAGGTCGATAATCTGCGAGCTGACATCCGTCCAGATATAAAGGACAAAGGATATTTTTCTTTGCATAGTGATTTTTCAGGTCTTCTTTGGAAAGGGCGGATTCATTACGAACAATAGAGCGTATCTGCTTTCCGACATTAACAGCCTGCTCAATGACATGCTGCCGCTGATCTGCAGTGAGTATTTTATTCATTTTGTTGCCGAGGTAAATAGCCTCGATAAACTGTAGTTCAAAATATTGATAACACCCTTTTGAATCGTTGATCCCGCAACGGGGAGGACTGTTTTTGTACATGGAGGAAATGTTATTTTCCACCTCGCTGACAAGCGACTCGTACTCCATGAAAAACTCGCCTAAATCAACCAGGTGACCACTTTCCAGTGATGGTTCCCTGATTGTGAGTTTTCCTGATTTTTTGCCATATTTTCGAAGCAGTTTCCATTGTGAATAGTTGCTGGCCCTGGCACTGGTGCCTTTCAGCTTTTTCTCAGCCATTTTAAGCCCAAGGCCTCGGCGAATCAGGTAACCGGTCACAAAAGTTCCCGTCCTGCCGATACCGTGACGGCAATGCACAAGTACTTTTTTGCCAAGATAGATGGCTTCATCAAGCCAGTCCAGGCCCTTCTCCAGTTCGACCATATCCGGGGCAGTTTCATCGGGAATAGGGATATAATATACCTCGAAGCCCGATTTCTCTTCAATTTCATGTAGGTCGCAAAATTCCCCGCACAGATTGACAATAGCGCCAATTTCTTGTTTGCGAATGTAATCAAGATCGTCATAGGACATCGGTGCATGCCCTACAGCCAGATTTTCTGTGATCCAGGTCAATATATAGTCGGACAAAAGGGGTTACTCCTTAATTATTCAGGTGGAACCAGATAATTGGCCCAAACACCTACTGTAACTGTTCAGCAGTGCTTTAGATGTGGTCAAGCAGGGTTGTGAGCTATAGTTTACCTATGTAAACAAGCCTGATCGGGCACAGATGAAGTGCTGCTGAACAGTTACTTTACTCCTTGGAAAAATTATATCTCCCGTTCATGAATTCTTCGACTGCCTCGGCAGCCATTTTTTCATCGGTGAGAATCATATCCATAATTCTGGTGGCTCCGAGTAGGCGGCCTATCATGTCAAGTGTTTCTGCTGTCTTCTGTATATTATATCCGGATAAACGGGCATCAAGCAGATCCCCTTTTTGGGTCACAGTAAAATGTAAGCGTCGAAGAATTTCACTGATCATGATGAGTCGGAATGATTTACCTTCCATATCGCCTCCACCCCCTGCAAAACGGAGGGTAATATAGTTTTCTCCGGCATCGGGCGAGTAAAGGGTGTCAATGATGGCAAAATGATAACCGAATCGCATGTTCAGGTTAAAATAGTCCCGAGATATGACAGCATAGCTTGCAAAGATGATTGACTTTGGATTCACTACCCCGCCGGCCATGATCACTTCATCATACGCACCCCAGTCAAAATGGTTTCTATCCTGCCACATGACACCGGGATGAGTCAATCCTGCCCAGAGGTCAAGGAGAGGCCGGCAGCTGATATCTGTGACTGTTATTTCTTTTTTTAGAGTACTTTCGGTTGTGAGCCCCTCACCGACATCCAAAAGATACAGCTGAAGAGGGATGTCGGATATGAGGAGTTTGGCGCCGCCTTTACGTAAAGGTTTGCGAGTTGCCATGCCGAACATGGCTTGCACTCCTTTTTCATGAACAAAACGGATAATATCATGGAGGGATCGGCAGCTGTCAGCAACAAAAGAAGGATCAGCAGGATTTACTAACTTGAGGGGAGAGATAAACGAAATAGCGATACCCAGTGCCTTGCGAAAAGGGGTATCTTCCTCCTCCTGTACTATGCATGCTTGTTCCACAAGTGGTTCAATGATTCCGGAAAAGATAGTCAGCTGATCAGTCCAGACAGTGACCTCCTGTCCATGGGCAAACATTTCGGTCCCATTGCCGGTTTTCACCAGGGTTGGAATATTGAACTCTCTTGCAACTGCAGCAAAATGATCGGCACTGCTGCCCTCATCGGCGACAACTGCTTTCAGCCGATGAGCAATGGTCGCCAGAGATGGCGGAGTTGTTTTGGTAACAAGAATAGCATCCTGGGGAATATCGGCAAGTTTGTTTATATCATTCAGGATGTATACCCGGCCAGCGGCTGCACCGCTGGCGGCCAACTCTCCTCCCGAGAAAAGTTCAGCAAAAGGTGATGTGTCGATTTTTTCCTGTTTTGATTTTTTTTGGGTCTTGAAAAAACGGGTCTGCAGAATCAGAAGAGATCCCTGCTGGTCAATGCACCATTCGATTTCCTGGGGCATTTTATAGTACGATTCTATTCTTATAGCCCAGGCTGCCAGCTGCCAGGCATTTTTTTCAGAAAGAGAGTGCTCTTCTCCTGATCGTGCCGGAATTTGTTTAACAATGTTTATTTTTTCCCCTTTCTGGATAATGGTTGTATCCGGAGATTTTTGACCACTCACCAGGGCTTCACATTGCCCTTGCAACGAATGGATAAGCAAGGTTTCATCTGAACCTTCGCGAGTATCAGTTGTTGTGATGACACCGCTTACGCTGGCATCAATCATTTCTAAAACAAGAACAGCCATGGGGGTAGAATCATCATGAAAGCCGTGACTGATTCTGTAATAAAGGGCCCGTGGTGAAAATTTACTTGCCAGCACCTGTTTGTAGGCCTCAGCTAACGTGTTTTCATCTACATTGAGAATGGAGCGATATTGGCCGGCAAAAGAAATTTTTGAATCTTCACCCACGGCACTGCTGCGTACGGCCATTTTTACATTATTTCCGCATTGATGCTGTAATTCGGTAAATCCATAGTCTAAAGCTTTTTGCACTGTATTGGGCAGTGGTGCAGTCAAAATAAGATCTAATAGCTGTGATGAGCAGTCATTGAGTGACTCGTTGGAGTGGATGTCAACCCTGGCCAGAATTTTACCGATATGACGATGCAGCCCATGCTCCTGAATAAAAGTATTGTATGCCGAGGTGGAAATAATAAAACCTCTGGGAACGGGGAGCTGCAATTCGTTTTTTACTATGGCAAGGTTATAACCCTTGCCCCCACTATGTGTGTCGTCTGAGTAGACAGTGCTTAGAGGTAGAATGAAGGGGGGAGTTGTGTCAATTTCCGGTGGCGCCAGAGCAAAGCGGCAGAAGAAATCTATTTTTCGAAAATAATCACGCAGGTTAGTGCTTGCGCTTGGATCCATTTTCCCCAGGCAGGAAATCATGACTGACACGGCCTGTGAGAGTTTTCCGTACTGTGTGACAGCATAATTGATGTCGATTTTTTTGTACTGGTAATAAATCTCATCGAGGTCAGCAAGCAGCTCATGGGCCTGCTGGTCATTTTTTAACAGTTCCCGGAATGTCTCGTATCTGGCGCGTGCCGATGCTTTTGGGGAAATAATTTGATAGGTAACATTTTTTAAAATATCGATCATTGTTATTGCAATATTTTGAGTATCTAAAGCAGTACAGATGCGCTGGGTGTTGTGACAGGTTGTGCAATACACAACAGAGAAGGAACTGCAGGAGTCTTCATTCACCGGATGAGAATAGGCTATTGTTCCCAACGAAAAAGGGGACAGAATTATTTATTCGAATGTAGCAAACCACGTCCTATAGGCGTAGTCAGAGTTCAGCGGCTCTGCCAGTTGAATGCTCACATGTTGCAACTATGCAAAGTTGTCCCCGCAACTAAAAGCATAGGAGTAACATATGAGCCAAAACGTTTAACGCCAACCTGCCTCGTGATCAGCTACTTTAATCCCAGTCGTCAGGGTCAGCATTGGGAGTCAGGAACCAGATTGCAGCAGGCTTGCAGGACCATACCTTGTCACCTTCTTCAACCACGCAGTCCTCTAATTTCCAGTCGAATTTACTGAGATGCTTGGCAAGTTTTTCTTTGGTTTTTT
>JAUWDC010000204.1 GCA_030608985.1 Desulfobia sp.
CCATAACCTGAGCCACCTTTTCTTTAATCCCTGATTGTCCGTAAATGACTAATGGCTTTTCTCTGCCCATCTCCCAAAAGCGAAGTAGCAACAAGGGAATACCAAAGAAATGATCTCCATGAAAATGAGATATCCACAATATGTCAAGCTCGTCCGGATCTTCACACAAAGAGAAATAATTATGTGGCACAGTAAAACCGCAATCCAGGAGAATTCTGTCATTGCCGGCTGTATTGACAAGAATTGAGGTGTTCGAGTGATTGGGGTCGCAGGCCTCTCCCACGCCTAGAAAACAAATTTCCATATTCTTTTTTTGTTAAATCTTTCTGTAAAAATTAAAAACATCAAATGAATAGCACCACTATGGAATAAAATAGTTTATTATGCAAGATTGCACTGCACATTTCCCATTATCAAATACAGATATCATGCAGGATCACATACCCGTCACACGCAATAAGTTATTAAGTGTTTATAACTCCCTGTCTTCTTTTGAGCAGACTGTACTCCAGCTTATTTCTGTAATGTATGAGCCTGGCAGCCAGGAAATTATAGCCAACTGTCTCTATCGTTTCGGAATTGATTTCAAAGATGAACTCATCTATGAAGGCAGGCCTCTTTCTGCCCTTCTCCAAAAATATCATGACCGCAACCTGATGACATGGAAATATCAATGTCACCATCTTCTTGTGGAAATAATTACACGGGATGCTCGAAAATCCGGGTCGCTAGAAAAAATGATCTCCGCAGTCCGCCAGGAATTACCAGCTACCGAGGAGGAACTCCACACTCTACCTCATACAAGTGAACGTCTCATACGTGAAATCCGGATGGGCTTATACAGTGACGACATATCCCATGCAAACAGTTTTCTGATACGTTACCACGAGATACATGATGCATCGAAATCAGAATCCCCCCTGGTAAACATTATCAATAATCCATTTGATGCTAGCTGGTTTAAAGACCTGCCAATATACCTGCAGCTTCATTCCCTCCATGAAATCAGTAAACATTGTCTGAAAAATCTCGACCCTTTTGACTCAGCTATGGGATATCTGTTGGATCCACAAACAATGGAATCCATTCCTGATGAAGGGAAACAGTCTCTTTATTACCTGCGCATCAGTAACCTGCTTCTTCGAAATCAGACAAAAAGAGCCATTCAGGAAACAGCACAGGGCAGCGACTACATTTCATCGTCAGGTCTTCATGGCTGGATCACCTATCTAACAGGTACTCCTATTGATGCCATCAACTCCTACAAATCCGATCTTCAAATTTTGAGGAATAAAGAACAATGCCGAAATGTGTTTTTTGTTGGACCAGAAGGCCTTTTCTTCATCCTTTCTCTCCTGAAATCTAATGATTATGCTCAATTCTCCCGAATAAAAAGATTTGTCTCAATTGTTGAGTCAGCTCAACCCAATAGTTATCTGATTGCCAGTTATCAAGCTTTGCTTGCAGTGAGCACCGCCAAGCTCGAAAATTTCCAACCAGATTATTCAATCAACGTATGGGAGCCTGGTCGTAAAAATGCCATCACCGCCCTTTTTCAGGGATTAAGTCAATATTGGCTGCATGGAAGGCTGGACAAAGAGCAGATACAAGAGCTGCAAAATTTTAAAATAAAAGCCAAACAAAATGGCTACCAATGGATTGCGAAGGAATACAGTACTCTCCTTTCCCTTTGTTCAGGAGAACTTTTTGATCGTACGAATGCAATCTCAAAATCGTCTGTTGTTTCAGTTTTTAAACAAGAGGAACCATGGCAGCGTGCCTTAAAATCTCTAGAAATTGTCGGATTAAAAACTGGTGAACATGATATCTCAATCAATGCTTCAAGGCTTGTCTGGCTTATTCATTATGATAATGGCTTTATCTCTATTACTCCAAGAGAACAGAAAAAAACTATACGCGGGACATGGAGCAAAGGAAGATCTATTGCCCTTAAAAGACTTGCCGAAGGGGCTCAATTAGATTTTCTTTCCGAGCAGGACCAGAAAATATGTGCCACTTTATACCGACGTCACTCTTCCATAGAATTATCTTATGAATTCAATATGGAAAACACTCTCCCTTTACTTCTTGGCCATCCACTTCTTTTTCTGGCTGAATCTCCATCTACACCTGTTGAGTTGCTTCGGGGGGAACCGGAACTCCTCGTATCCAAACAGAAAAACAAACTACTTCTCACTTTTTCCCCATACAACCTGGAGGAAAAAACTGTTGTCATCCGGGAGACAACAACTCGATTCAAAGTAATTACTTTCACGGCACAGCATCACCGTATTGCAGAAATCATTGGCAGTGACGGGCTTCTTGTTCCGGCGTCGGCCAAGGCACAAGTGTCACATACCCTGGGGAAGCTTGCTGCATCTCTTACCGTTCATTCAGATATTGGCGCCACACCCATTGATATTGCAAAGGTGGAGGCAGACCCACGTATTTTTATTCAGATCCTTCCTCTTGGTGCTGGATTCAGGCTTTCAATACTTGTCAAACCACTCGGACCAGATGGTCCTGCCTTGGGGCCTGGACATGGTGCAAAAACAGTTATCGCTGAAATAAAAGGGAAACGGTTACATACTGATCGAAATCTCAACAAAGAAAAATCATTAAGTCTGGAGATTGAAAACAGCTGCGATACTCTTGCCAGTCTCTCGGACTCAAGCGGAGAATGGTTATTTGATGACCCTCAGGACTGCCTGAACGTCCTCCTTGAACTGCAACAAACAAAAGGTGACCATGTCGTTGTTGAATGGCCGGAAGGAGAAAAACTCTCTATCCGCCAGCAGGTTTCTTTTGAGAAATTTCATGTCCGTGTCCATAAAAAACAAAACTGGTTTTCCCTTGACGGCACCTTGGAAATAGATAGCAACAGCGTCATAGATATGCAGCACCTGCTGCACCTGGTAAGCACCAATCCTGGTAAATTCATCCCAATTGGGAAAGGTGAATTTATTGCGCTATCAAAAAAATTCCGCGCAAAGCTGGATGAATTAGCCTCTTTTACTGAAGAGCACGGAAAGACAAGAGTCATCCATCCACTGGCCAGTATTGCACTGGAAGATTTTGCCATCAGTGGAAGTACACTGGAAACTGATCATTACTGGCAGAATCAAATCACAAAAACCCATGAGGCACAGCAGCTTCAGCCAACAGTTCCATCAACCCTGCAGGCCGATTTACGGGATTACCAGATTGAGGGGTTCATATGGCTGGCACGACTGGCTCACTGGGGTGTCGGTGGATGCCTGGCTGATGACATGGGTCTTGGAAAAACAGTACAGGCACTGGCTATAATCCTGGATAAGGCCAACATAGGCCCAACCCTGGTCATTGCACCAACTTCTGTCTGTTTTAACTGGATCTCAGAAATAAAACGTTTTGCCCCTACTCTGAATCCAATTCTCTTTGGCAGCACAGATAGAGAAAGTACCGTCTTAAACCTGAAAAATTTTGATGTTCTTATCGCAAGCTATGGACTTCTGCAGCAGGAATCAAAGATTTTATCTTCTAGGAACTGGGAAACCATTGTGCTCGATGAAGCCCAGGCCATCAAGAATGTCGCAACAAAACGCTCCAAAGCCGCCATGGCACTACAAGGAAATTTCAAGCTTATCACAACAGGTACACCCATAGAAAATCATTTGGGCGAACTTTGGAATCTTTTCAACTTCATTAATCCCGGGCTTCTTGGATCCCTTGAACAATTTAACCGACGCTTCATTGCCCCAATCAGCAAACAAAAAGACCGATCTGTTCTCCGAAAACTGAAAAAACTTATCTCTCCATTTATCTTGAGGAGAATTAAGAGTCAGGTTCTCGAAGAACTACCCCCCAAAACTGAAATAATATTACACGTTGATTTAAGCGAAGATGAAGCTGCTTTTTACGAAGCACTCCGCAGAAACGCTCTGGAT
>JAUWDC010000322.1 GCA_030608985.1 Desulfobia sp.
AATTTTCGAATATTATAACATAACTTGCTGTAATTATTAACATAATATTGCTTTTTTATTAAAATAATTATTTAATTTTTCAAGATTCCCTTAACACTCATAAAAAAGTATATACATTAAACAAAAAATATTCAAGAAAGAGATAAATGCTTTTTCCGTCAACCTCTTACAACAGAATCTTTGCCAGGGCCACAGAGAGAAAAAAGCAGAAGACAAGCCCCAGAAAGTATTGCATGGGGTTCATAAAGAGGCTGGGCAAAGTTCCCAGGGACAACAAGGCAAAACAGCTTATTGTGAACTGTGTTGTTTTTTTGTTTTTCACGAGTAATCAACGTAAATATTCGGGTTATGTTCTCAAATTGCCATAACCGCCAAACTGTAAATGTTTGGCAACGGTTTACAGGGAGGCAGATAAGCGCAGACTTCGAGCGGGACGCTGCGCTATACTTTTGTATGTAAAGCGGCCTGATCGCCTTCCTGTGAGCCGTTGCCGAATATTTACTAATCAATAGGGTTAGACTTATTGACGTATTCGTAAAAAGCACTCATACGCCGCGTTAGTCTCTTGTGACTAATTGATATTACTGGTGGCGATAATTCAAATCACAACTTTTTGCGAGTTCATCATACATTCAGGTCTGGCATTCTTCCAGTTGCTGTCTGGCAAAATCAATTGAAGGATCAAGAGATAGGGCAATCTCAAAATACTTGATGGCCTCATCTTTCTTGCCGATCCTATTATAATTGACACCAAGGTTGGCATAATCAATTGCAGAAGCAGGGGCAAGCTCTATGGCCCGGTGGAAATGGTTGATAGCCTTGTCGAAATGGTTCTGTTTAAAGTAACAGACGCCCATGATGTTATGCATGTCAGGGCGCTCTTCATCATGGGCCAGACCTTGTTTCAGCGTCAAGATGGCTTTTTCATATTCTCCCATGTTTTTAAGGCAGTCGCCAAGATAGGAATGAATATAAGGGATATCCTCACCTTCCGGATTGAGAGTCAGGGAGTGTTCCAGATGCGCTATGGCTTCTTCAAGCCGGCCCATGCTGATGAGGTTGCGGCCCAGATAAAATTCCAGATAATATGCATCTGGAAGAATCTTCCGCATGGCCGTCAGTTGCTTGCTTGATTCAACCGGATCGTCAGTATGCTCTGCAATCAGCTTGGCGGCAAAAAGACCGACATTGCTTATTCTGGAGCGTTCCCGGAAATGGGCACCGGGAATGATCGTATACACTGCCGGGATCTGAAGCTGCGGATGGGTGACATCAATGGCATAGAGTTCCATGTCACGCTCGGCGAGAGATTTGAGGCAGCTTTCAATCTCAACCCGTATATTGTCGTCTGCCAGGTCGGCCATCTCGTCAATTGTGATACTCTTCCCTGGATGGGTAATATAGTCCATCTCCTCTACGGAAGCAGGCTTTGGCAAACCGCTTGCCACGTAATTGGCATTGGAATTGAAATCCCCCGCAAGCTGCGCGACTTCGGTCAGGGCTCGAATCAGCGCTTTTTCGGGATTCGGGGTGGTTCCTGCTGTGTACACTATTTCACTGGATTCGGGAAATGTGCTGCGATCGATTGCCATGCCCCCAACAGTGGGAATGCCTGTGTCCAGGCTGAAGTCATTCAGGTAGACTTCAATGGAATTGGCTGTGAATTTCGCAATGAGTTCCCGGGCCATGGGGTCTTTCACGGAGGCGAGATCGATAGCCGGAGTTTTCAGCTTGTCGTGGGTGACCACGGCTGAGACATGCCTTTCCACCACTTCGCATAATCCCTGGCTGATGGCTTCCTCAATGGTATTTCCTGCAGAGGGGCCATTGAACTCATTGATTGCATAAAACCAGCTGAAGGGAATCACCACCTCTTCTTTCCTTGTCAGGTTGGTGGCCCAGATCCACTGTATAGGAATATCAGCAATTATTTTTTCCAGGGTTTCAGGAGAGGTTGTCTCATCATGCACTGATTGAAGAAATGTCTCCAGCGGCAGAAGGGGATATCCTGCTTTCTTGACATTGGCATAGGTGTCATACAGGAAATTGTCCGAATTTTTCATGAAGCTGAAAAAACTGAAGCGCTCTGCCAGCTCCATGCAGGCGCTGGCCCGTGCCTGCTCCGGGGTGCTGCCTTTCCCCATCTGTTTTTTTGTGCCGATGATATGAAGGGCATCTTTGCCGCAGACACTGAAGTAGACAGGGATGTCCAGGCGGCCGTTATCTATGCGTTTCACTTCTTCCAGGACATCAAGTTTCAGTTCCTCCAGCCGTTTTGTAAACCTTTCCACCGTTTCGGTCGGTGAACAGAATTTATCCTGATCAAGGGTGTAGTGTTTGAAACAGTCTTTCAGACGTATATTTTTTTTCTGCATTGTATGAGCCTCACAATTAAAAATACTATGTGCTTATGGATAGAGTAGTAGTTGAAAACGAACCCTTTACCGCATTTTATTCTTTTTGGCAGTGAAAAAACAAGGAACAGAGAGTTGGAAATGCTCAGGGAAGTGGCTGGTGAGAAGGGAAAACTCATCCATCGCGGCAATTGCCGGGCTTCCCCCCTTTGGCAATGACGCTGGTTTTTGCAAACAGTGCGGGTCCGAACTGCAGTTCGGATAGATATTTTAACCCAGATAAACCAGTAAAGACATTAAGGTTTTAGGGACTCAGTTCAGTACCCCCTTGAGGGG
>JAUWDC010000053.1 GCA_030608985.1 Desulfobia sp.
AGAACAAGAGGAAGCACCATGATCAAAAGCTTCCACCGTAACTTTAAATTTTTCAGAATAAACATACTTTGGTTTTGAATTCCTGATTATATGTTTCGAACCGATTTACGGCAGCTTACTCCCATTCCGACTCCTGAAAAATCTGGAAACCAGCCATGAGACATACATATACAGGAAAATAACCAGTATATTTTGAACGATGAACCCTATCAAAGCTGGATCAAATGATCCTGCAAAGCCTTCCAGGCTCGATTCAGCAAAATGTACAGCGAGCACCAGGACCAGTCCACTTACATAGCACAATGCCACTGCCGTCAGTAGGTATACTATCTTCAACCTTAAAAACCGCCAAAGGCGGATAAGGAAAAAGAGTGGAATAAGGATAGGCATTGCAAAATTGAATATTAAAATTCCGTATATAAATGCGCCTGCACCTTCCATCACTCTTTTTCCGAACCGCCTTTCCAGAACCCTGGACTCTTCACCCAAACATCATAACTGCCGAAATAAATGTCTGCCAGGGTGAGAAAACCGGTGACAATCAGTGGACCATAAATAATTCCAAGAAAACCAAACACCTTCAGCCCCCCCAAAATTGACAGAAAAACCAGAAGGGTATGCATCTTCACCCGCTCCCCAACCATCTGGGGTTTGACGATATATTCAATTGAAAAAGAAAGGAACACATAAAAAATTGCCATGAGAATACCGGCACCAATTTTCCCCTTTAACAGCAAAATCAATGCTGCCGGCAGTAGAACCAGGCCAATACCAACAATGGGTAAAAAAGCCAAAATAGCCATTACAGCACCCCACAATACAGGAGAGCTTATTCCCATAAATGCAAAGACCACTCCGCCCAAAACACCCTGAATCAAACCACATACACCATTGCCAATAAGAATGGCCCGGCTGATCTCTTCAAACTTAGAAATAAGCAGGCGATCGTGGTGGTCAGGAAGAGGGGACAATCTCTGGAGATAAATTTTGAGCTGCTCCTGGTCAATGAGGAGAAAAAAGATGATCAATATCATCATTAGGAAATCAAATATAAAATTAAGAATATTTGCGGCCCAGGCGCTGGCCTGGTTATACACAAAAAGGGCACTCGCCCTGCCCAGGTTAGAAATTTCCGCACTAAACGCTTTCAACTCCACTTGAATTCCATAGCCTTCAAGCACGCCTTTCAATTTGGCCAGAATAACATTTTGCTCAACAAACTCTGTAAACTTTAAAGCCAGGTTGGTACCTTTGGTCAGCTGGAAGAGTGCATATGCCTCCGAAGATAATGTTCCGACAAAAAAAACCATTGGCACAAAAATAAGGACAACAATAAGTCCGCAGGTAGCCAGAGAGGCAAACTGGGGTGAAAACTTTTTATTGAAAAAAGCATAAACCGGGGCAAAAATAGTAGTCAACAGGTAGGAAAGAATTAGAATGGCCACAAAGGGCCACAGCAGACGCCCAAGCAGAAAGGTCGCAAGTAACAGCAGGCCAAGAAAGTAAAGCAAGACCATCGGGCTTGGAGGTTTTGAACTCATTGAAATTTCCCTTTATAATGGGTGCAAATAAGTTGTTCCATTGGTCGAGATTATCAGCTATAGTGTTTTTTTTCAAACAGATTTATTATACTGGATCCGCCAAAACAGGGCTCTTTTTTTGTCGGATCCATATTTTTTTAGTATTTCCGGAGTAATCAATGCTGGATTTAACTATAGAAAAAGCCACTCCCGAACAACTCAAATCAAAACCCGATGAAACAAATCTGGGTTTTGGCTCCATATTCACTGACCACATGTTTGTCATGCATTACGATGTTAACAAAGGGTGGTATGATGCCAAAATCTGCCGGTACCAGAATTTTTCTCTTGATCCGGCGGCCATGGCTCTCCATTATGGCCAGGCTATCTTTGAAGGATTAAAGGCATACCGCGGCAAGGATAATCAAATTTACCTTTTTCGCCCGCAGGACAATCTGAGGAGAATGAATATTTCCGCTTCCAGAATGTGTATGCCGACAATAGACCCTGATGATGTTCTCAATGCCCTGGAGACATTAGTGGAAATAGAGCAGGATTGGGTTCCCGGCGTTAACGGGGCATCTCTATATATTCGTCCGACCATGATCGCCTCTGAGGCAGGTCTCGGCGTTCGCCCTGCCACCGAGTATATCTTCTTTATCATACTCAGTCCAGTAGGAGCCTATTACCCTGAAGGATTCAACCCCGTCAAAATCTTTGTTACAGACACCTATGTCCGTGCGGTCCCGGGTGGCGTCGGCAATGCCAAAACAGCCGGCAATTATGCTGCCAGCATCATGGCCGCTGTTGAAGCCCAGAAGCAGGGATTCACCCAGGTGTTGTGGCTTGATGCCGTTGAAAGAAAATATATAGAGGAAGTTGGAACAATGAACATCTTTTTCGCCATTGGCGATGAGGTGATCACTCCGCCCCTTTCCGGCAGCATCCTCCCTGGAATCACAAGAGATTCCGTTATGACCCTGGTCAAAGAATGGGGCCTGAAGGTTGTCGAGCGACCGATCACCATTGATGAAGTCTTTGCCGCCGGTAAAAACGGATCGCTCAAAGAGGTATTTGGGACAGGAACCGCCGCCGTTATCTCTCCTGTCGGCTCATTGTATTATAAAGGAGAGACCTGCAGCGTCAACAATGGAAAAACCGGTAATCTGGCCCAGCGCCTGTTTGATGAATTACAATCCATGCAGTATGGAGCTTCATCCGACCCGTTTGGCTGGGTGGAACAAATCACCCCTGGCACTGCTTACTAGTAGTCTCTTAGGTATTTTCATTTTTTTTTCTCCTTCCCTTGATTTTTCAAATACCCATCCCTATTGTTTGGCCATCAAGGAAACCGGCCTTTGAACAAAAGCCGGTTTCCTTGTTTTAAATTGAGAGTAAGATCGAATGCCTGTTCCGGGCTGTTCGATCCACCATTCCCATTATTATTATTATATTTACATGGAGGCTTTAGATGAACATACGTCCATTGAATGATCGTATTCTGGTCAAAAGATTGGAGAGTGAAGAAAAAACCACAGGAGGAATCATCATTCCCGACAGTGCCAAAGAAAAACCGGCTGAAGGAGAAATCGTAGCCGTGGGTCCTGGCAAGATGAATGATAAAGGTGAGCGTGTTGCTATGGATGTGAAGACAGGCGACAGAGTCCTGTTCAGCAAATATGGTGGAACCGATGTGAAGATTGAAGGTGACGATTATCTGATCATGCGCGAGGATGACATCCTCGGCGTTATAGAATAAGTAAGAGAATAAGGAGAAAAACATGGCTTCAAAAGATATTCATTACGGGTCTAAAGCCCGTGAACAAATCCTGACTGGGGTGAATGCCCTTGCAGATGCAGTTAAAGTGACATTAGGTCCCAAAGGACGTAATGTCCTGCTCGAAAAATCCTTTGGTGCGCCGGTTATTACCAAGGATGGTGTAACTGTTGCCAAAGAAATCGAGCTGAAAAGCAAATTTGAAAACATGGGCGCCCAGATGGTTAAAGAGGTTGCCTCCAAAACCAGTGATGTTGCAGGTGACGGAACCACCACCGCAACCTTGCTTGCCCAGGCAATTTATGCCGAAGGATCCAAGCTTGTTGCTGCCGGCCACAATCCAATGGAAATTAAACGCGGTATCGACAAATCCGTTGCAACTGTTGTTGCAGAACTTGCCACTATTTCAAAACCGACCAAAGAGCAGAAAGAGATTGCCCAGGTTGGTACTATCTCTGCCAACAATGACGAGACCATCGGCAATATCATTGCAGAGGCAATGGATAAAGTTGGTAAAGAAGTCGTTATCACCGTTGAAGAAGCAAAATCCATGGATACCACTCTTGATGTTGTTGAGGGTATGCAGTTTGATCGCGGCTATCTTTCTCCTTACTTCGTCACCGACCCGGAGAAAATGGAAGTCAATGTTGAAGATCCCTGCATCCTCATCAATGAGAAAAAAATCAGCAACATGAAAGACCTTCTGCCTATCCTTGAGCAGGTTGCCAAAATGGGCAAGCCCCTGTTCATTATTGCCGAAGATGTTGATGGTGAAGCGCTGGCGACTCTTGTTGTCAACAAACTGCGTGGCACCCTGAATGTGGCCGCAGTAAAAGCCCCTGGCTTTGGTGATCGCAGAAAAGCCATGCTGGAAGACATTGCTACCCTTACCGGTGGCCAGGTGATTACCGAAGATCTTGGCATCAAACTGGAAAATGTCACAATAGATGATCTTGGAACTGCCAAGAAAATCGTTATTGACAAAGATAACACCACAATCATTGATGGCGGCGGAGACCATGAGAAATTGGCTGCCCGCGTCAAACAGATTCGCGCCCAGGCAGAGGAAAGCTCTTCTGACTACGATCGTGAAAAACTGCAGGAAAGGCTTGCCAAACTGATCGGCGGCGTTGCCGTTATCAATGTTGGTGCTGCCACTGAAATTGAAATGAAAGAGAAAAAAGCCCGCGTTGAGGATGCCTTGAATGCAACCAGAGCCGCTGTTGAGGAAGGAATTGTTCCTGGTGGTGGTGTTGCCTATATTCGCTGTCTCAAGGCTCTTGCAGCTCTGGATCTTCCAGGCGAGCAGAAACTTGGTAAAAACATCATCATGCGTTCTCTCGAAGAGCCCGTTCGCCAGATTGCCAACAACGCTGGCCGTGAAGGTTCTGTTATTGTCGAGCACGTAAAAGGCCTGGAAGGCGCCAATGGTTTTAATGCCGATACTGAGCAGTACGAAGATCTTATTGCTGCCGGCGTTATTGACCCTACAAAAGTGACCCGCTTTGCTCTGCAGAATGCGGCATCAGTCTCCGGACTGCTCCTCACCACAGAGTGTATGATTGCCGAGCATCCTGAGGACAAAGATGATATGCCTGCTATGCCTGGTGGTATGGGCGGCATGGGTGGAATGGGCGGAATGATGTAAGCCCCGTTACGTAACTATTCCGGTGGGGCTGCAAAATTAGCAAAACCACCGGACTGTAACTGTTCAACAGTGCTTTAGATGTGTTCAAGCAGACTTGCGAACTATAGTAGTCCTATGTGAGTAAGTCTGATCGGACACAGATGAAGTGCTGCTGAACAGTTACCCCGTTGTTATAATTTTTATTGACAATTGAAGGAAAATTGGCTTTATTTTTCTCCTTCAGTTGCAGATAATGGCGATGTAGCTCAGATGGTGAGAGCACACGGCTCATATCCGTGGTGTCCGGGGTTCAATTCCCTGCATCGCCACCAGTCTTTTAAGCCCCCAGAATCATTAACGATTTTGGGGGTTTTTTCTTTTTGTGTCCAGATCCCCTTCAAAAAGGTCAGTTGTGGTCATATCAGAATCTTTCGGCATGTATTGAGAATATACATCCAGCCCAAGCTCCGCGATTAAAAAAATAAAGGTATAAAAAAAACCTCGTCAGTATGAGATAATAAAGGTGTCCAAGCCAATAAAACTCATAACCGAAGAGGTTAAAATTATTATGCCCCAAAGAGTGCTTCCTTTCAAGTTGGAAATGACCCAAGACAAAATCACACCCCATGCCGGACTGGCTGTTTTTGGTGAATTTGTTCATGCTATGAATATCCCCGGTGTAATCAATACTGAATTGCCAAAGCCGGGAAGCCCCCGGGGATATGCGCCGGCAAAATTTATAGAACCGTTACTCCTTATGCTCCATGGCGGAGGGCGCAGTCTTGAAGATTTACGAAAAATTAGAATGGACGTAGGACTTTGTCAAATTCTCAAAATTGATACTATGCCAAGTTCCGATGCCACAGGTTCCTGGTTACGTCGCATGGGAGAAGGAAAAGGTCTTGGCGGCATGCAGAAGGTAAATAGCACTATTCTCCGGCGGGCACTGAACCGGAATGATAGATCAAAATACACCCTGGATATAGACGCGTCACAAATCGTAGCAGAAAAGTATGATGCTCATTTCACCTACAAGGGAGAGCGGGGTTATATGCCCATGGTTGGTCATCTTGCTGAAAATGGTCTAGTCATTGGCGATGAATTCAGAGAAGGCAACGAGGCTCCAGCCAGCCGGAATCTGGAATTTATCAAACATTGCTGTGCACAAATGCCCAAGTCAAAAAAGATAGTCAGCCTGCGGGCAGACAGCGCTACTTACCAAGCGGAGGTTTTTAACTGGTGTGAACGAAAGGGGATCACCTTCGCCATCGGTGGTCAGCTCGATAACGCCACGAAAAAAGCCATCAATCTCATTGACGAAGATGAGTGGGAAGAATACGGCGGTAAGAAAATAGCTGAAACCATTCACTGTATGGAAAAGACCAAAAAATCATTTCGGTTAATTATTCTCAGGCGTCCCATTCAACAGACAATCATTGAGACCGAGCAGGTAGAAGAAGCTGTGCGCTACACGGTTATCGCGACAAACAGGGAAGAGTCGGCCAGCGAGGTGGCTAAGTGGTATAATAAGCGGGGCGATACCAGCGAAAACCGGATCAAGGATCTCAAGATAGGTTTTGGCATGGAACGAATGCCT
Source organism: Desulfobia sp. (assembly GCA_030608985.1). Taxonomy (GTDB): domain Bacteria; phylum Desulfobacterota; class Desulfobulbia; order Desulfobulbales; family SURF-16; genus Desulfobia. The sequence continues at coordinate 6,522 of JAUWDC010000053.1, forward strand.
TGCGGCACTTTTGAAGCAAACAGTGTTTTCTTCCGTATTGGGGTTATGGCTTACAACCTGTTTGTTCTCTTCAAAATAATGGCCCTGCCTTCGTCCCTGCGTAAATGTCAGATTCAGACAGTCCGCTGGTTACTGTATCAGACGGCCGGGAAGATAGTGAAACACGCCGGGGCTTTATATCTTAAAGTCAGCAATGAGATGCTCGGAGTCCTTGGTGAAATCCGCGCAAAAAATTACGAGGTGCTGGTCATGTAAAAAACTATTCTATTGGATTTATAGTAAGCTCAACAGGAAACATACGCCCATATTTTGCGATCTGTACCTCGAATTATGTTGTTTTGCGATGCTGAGGGTATGATTCCTGGAATGGGCTCTGCTCCACGTCAAAAAATGACCTTTTGGGCTATCGAATAAGCTTATTATATTTCAATCGCGGATTTTGGGTTATTATTGGCAGCAAAATAAAAGAAAAACCCAAGCAAAGTAATACTGATAATCGTTAGAATACTTTTTGTTGGAAAATTTTGTCTTGAGCCAGAAGGCTTTTCATTATGAAGGATTTCGTGGCCATCCTCCCAATAAAAAACATTATTACAAT
>JAUWDC010000197.1 GCA_030608985.1 Desulfobia sp.
GAAGAACAACATGCCTTCCATCATCAGATCGTTGCCTCGACCCATGTCCATATGGATCATGATAACTGTATGGAGGTGATCATTGTCCGTGGAAACGCCGCCGAGGTCAAAAATCTAGCAGATAAACTCATTGCCCTGAGGGGTGTCCGTGATGGCAATCTGGCGATGAGCAGTACGGGGAAGGATCTGCATTGACACTCATTTTTGAATCCGGTGATTCCGGCATAAATCAAAGGGAAGCCAAGGCGTTACAGATTCTCCGCACCAAGGGTGTCTTTTTTTTGACTCACCGGTAACACAATTTCAAATATTGTAATATTATCCGATTATGCATATTTCCGAAGGAATTCTTTCAGCCCCTGTTTTGCTAGGGGGGGGAGTGCTGACTGTTGCAGGCACTGCTGTTGGGCTGAAGAGCATTGACACAGAGCGAATTATGCCTGTTGCCATGCTCTCGGCTGTATTTTTTGTGGCTTCACTGATCCATGTACCATTAGGGCCGGGAAGTATTCACCTTCTTTTGAACGGACTGCTTGGAATAATATTGGGCTGGGCGGCCTTCCCTGCAATTTTGATCGCCTTGCTGCTTCAGGCTATCCTGTTCCAGTATGGAGGTATTGTTGTTTTAGGGGTCAATACTGTGGTTCAGGCTTTTCCGGCTGTGCTCTGTTATTATGTGTTGCGCCCTGGCTTGTCCAAAGGCGGTAACGCCCAGAAAATAGCAGGATTTTTAGGTGGTTTTTTATCGGTCTTTTTATCTTCTCTCTTTATGGCCCTGAGTCTTGCCCTGACTGATACGGGTTTTTTGCAGACAGCCAAAATTGTGGTGTGGGCCAATGTGCCGATAATGATCATTGAAGGAGTAGTTACCATGTTCGCATTTACTTTTATTTTAAAAGTGCAGCCAGAAATATTGGCATGGAAAAGCTACTGGAAAGACGAAAATCATGAAGTGGATGAATAATGTGAAAAGGATACCTTCTGCATTGGTTTTGGTTGTGTTCCTCCTCTTGTCAGCGTCACCATCTCTGGCGCACAAGGTAAAGGTCTTTGCCTATGGGGAAGGTGAAAAGATCATAACAAAGTCCTATTTTAGTAATGGCAAAGCTGTCATGCATTCATCGCTAACAGTAGAGGACGGCAGGACCGGTAAAATTCTTCTCCAGGGTGAAACGGATAAGGATGGCTTGTTTAAATTTTCTATTCCACTGACTGCTCAGCAGGAAAGAATAGATTTAAAGATTATAGTGAACACAGGGGAAGGGCATAGGGCGGAATGGCTGTTGCCGGCTGATGAGTACCTGGAGGAAACAGGTGAAGACATGCAGAGTGAGACGGCGATCAGTGTCTCTGGGGCAGCAGTGCATACGGCGAAGGATGAAGAACAAGTTCCCCAGTCTCCGGCTAGAAGACAATTTTCCTGTGATGAAGAGGTCGTGACGAGAATAGTTGATGACGCGCTTGACAGGAAACTGGCTCCTTTGAAAGCAATGCTGCAGCAGTCCCGGGACTCTGGACCGGACTTCAGGGATATCCTGGGAGGAATTGGCTATATTATCGGTCTGGCCGGTATTGCTGCCTATATAAGCAGCAGAAAGAAAAACAGCTAATGATGAAGTCATAAAAACTATAGATTAACCACAGAGCACACAGAGTTCACGGAGGTAACCGCTTGTAATGAATAAGATTTCTCTGTGGTCTCTGTGCCCTCTGCGGTGAGAAAAAGATTTTTTACGAATACGTCAATGATCCCGGAATATTTTTCATATACCGATTCTTTTTTACACCGCGCTGATCCCCGGCTGAAGATTGTTGCTGCGGTAAGTATAACAGTCGTTATTGCCATGAGTCGGAGCTATATAACAGGTTTGTGCGGCCTGGTTCTCTCCTTTTTCCTGGTGGGCTTCGCAAGGCTTGATATTGGTGTTGTTGCAAGACGCCTTCTTGCCGTGAATATTTTTACTGCGTTTCTCTGGCTGACGCTGCCGTTGACCTATGGCGGTGAGACTATGGAATTTCTCGGTTTCATGACGATAAGTAGAGAGGGGGTAGCCGTTGCGGCCCTGATTACACTCAAGGCGAATTGTATTGTCCTGGCCTTTCTTGCCCTTATGTCTACCTCTCCGGTGTCATCTTTGGGGCATGCCCTCGGGCAGCTCGGCCTTCCGGAAAAATTGTGTCTTCTTCTCCTTTTTTCCTACCGGTATATTGCAGTCATTAGCCAGGAGTTTCAGAGGCTGTCCAGGGCTGCCAGGATTCGAGGCTTTACTCCCAAAACAAATGTTCATACCTACCGAACATATGCGTATCTGTTTGCCATGACCTTGGTGAACAGCTGGAATCGATCCCATAGAGTGCAGCAAGCCATGATGTTGCGTTGTTTTAATGGAAGATTTTATACTCTGCATCCAGAGCGCTTGACAGCCGTTGAGTGTGTTGTTTTCGGGGTAATCATGACAGGGGTCTTTATTATGGCATTCTGGGAATTCTGGAAACTGCAGGGCTAAATGATGGAATACGAGGCTCCATTAGTTGAGGTGCAAAATGTCACCTTTTCTTACCAGGGAAGAAAACACCCTATTTTTGAGGAAATGAATTTTTCCCTTGAGAGAGAAAAAATCGGCCTGATTGGTCCCAATGGCAGCGGCAAAACAACCCTTTTTCATATCATCATGGGCCTCTTGGTTCCCCGGAAGGGGGCAGTGCTTTTCAAGGGGAACACCGTTCATGACGAAAAAGGTTTCCAGGAATTGCGTAAATCTATCGGCCTGTTGTTTCAGGATGCAGATGATCAGCTTTTTTCGCCGACAGTGCTTGAGGATGTTGCCTTTGGGCCATTGAATCTCGGGTTTTCACCTGAGGAAGCCCGGGAAATATCCCGGCAGACCTTGAGCAACCTAGGATTGAGCAATTTTGAACCGAGGATTACCCATAACTTGTCAGGCGGAGAGAAAAAATTGGTGTCGCTGGCAACTATTCTGGCCATGAAGCCGGAGTTGCTCCTCCTTGATGAACCGACAAATAACCTGGATCAGGAGACTCGGTTCAGACTCATTGATATTCTCAATAATTTAGATCTGTCGTATGCAATTATTTCCCATGATTGGGACTTTTTGGAAAAGACAACACGGGAGGTGTATGCCATAGAGAAGGGAGCAGTTACTCAATGCGAGCGCGCCTGTCTTCATGAGCATCATCATGCTCACCTGTATGGAGATCATCCCCACCATCATGAGGATTAGCAACCGGTATTTCTTTAGTGCCTTACCCCTGAAAGGCTGGCACTCTTTTTATGCAGCGATGGAAGAGTGGATTGTCTGGAGGAAAGCCCCCTGTTTCAGGGCGTTGACCAGATCGGTTCTGGTGTAAATTGGAGTTGTAAAGGTGGTATGGGCGCTGCCGAGTTCGTCCAGGGAGTGGGCGTCACTGCCGCCAACCTGGGCGACATTATATTTTTTCTGCCAGTCCAGGACGCTTGCGTTTTCATGATGGGCATTCCTGCCGTTCACTCCTTCAACGATCCGGCACATTTCGTTTTTGATGAGGGTTTCATCTGTTGGTCGCTGGGATCGAAACGGATGGGCTGCAATGGCAACACCGCCGGTTCTGTCAACATGTTTGAGCAGAATTCGGGCAGGAAGTCCTGGCGGAAGATCTTCAAATGGACCAAAAATCAAAAAATCACCACCGGATGTTGAATACTCCATGCCGAAAATGACACGTAGGCCATTGCCAAGAATTCCTTCCGGCACATAATTGCGGATTTCCATGGTATTGTGGTCGGTAATACAGACACCGTCAAGACCTCTTTCGGAAGCCTGAGAAAGGATTTGATCCAACCGTAATTGACTACAGGGAGACAAGGTGGTATGTACGTGTAAGTCAAATAACATGGCTGTAATATATACCGAAAACGGCATAAAAGTCCAATTGTTAATATAGAAAGGTCATTGTGTGTCTATAGGAATTTTCTATATATAAGGATTGACGTACGACATTGAAAGGAAACATTATGTGCACACAGCCGGTTCCCAAGCGCTGTATTCTGATC
>JAUWDC010000051.1 GCA_030608985.1 Desulfobia sp.
TTTTTTAAAGAGCACACAACACACATCCATTTAAAGGAGAAGACCATGAAGAAACTTATAGCAACAACTCTGGCAATTTTCTTAATCGCAGCATCAGCGTCCAGCTCAATTGCGGCAAGTGCTAAATGCACGGTAACAGCTGTTGACAAAAGTGTAGTCACCCTGGATTGCGGCGATAAAGCTGACAAATTTACCGTAGGGGCCGAAGTGAAAGTGAAAACAGCTAAAAAGAAAGCCATTGAAGGTTGTTAAGTAAAAGAAAATTAATGGAAGCCCGGGAAATAACCTGAAAGAACAGTGCTTTTATATTTTGCGCTTCCCTGAAGATGAATTAGCTGCTTTTTTAGCGCCTTATAGCTTATTTCAGGTAAAAATAACAAAAGTTAATGAGTTATTTTGGAGTAAGCTACTTGCCTTTAGTATTAAGGCGCTTATCCCCCTCAAGGGGGGACTGAAAAGAGTCCCGTTTATTGGGGCTTGAGGGTTGCTGATTCATCTTCTTATATTCTTCTGGGTGAAAAACAGCAACCGGCATAAGAAAACCGCATTCTTTACATCGGAATGTTCCGGTGTCAGGATCCACCTTTTCAGGTGGAAAAGAATATTTTATGCCACATTCTTCACAAAAGACTAACATAGCTTTTCTCCGGGGTTACTCTTCTGCAGCAGCATCATTTTCTTCAGTCAACTCGGAACGCAGTTGCTCTATTTCCTCCTGAACCTTCTTTTTAATTTCAGCTGTTAAAGCTGCTGCCAGTTTACCGGCAAAAGAATCAATGATGGCATCCAGATCAGGAGATCCGGCTTGAGGGATAACAGGCTCCGGAGTTTCCTGAACTTCAGTTTCAAGCACCTGCTCAACTTTCGCCTCTTGTTCCTGGTCCTCAAAATTAAGTCTCAGGGCAATTTCAGCTTCAATCTCAGATCGGAATTCCTCATCTGCAGCTGCAACTTCTGCTGCATCTTCTTCATCTGTTACCTTCGTGAGATTAAATTCTACAATTTCCTCCCCTTCTTCAGCAACTTCTTCTACGGTCGGTTCTTCATCTGCTGGAGAAAGTTCAAGTTCGTCGCTTTCAGAAAAGAAATCATCAATGAGCTGGTCAGCCTCAGGAAAGGCCTCATCATCTATACGATCCAGGATGACCTCTTTTGCATCTGTCTCTGCAGCAGGAGATGGAGCAGCCGGTTTTTTCTGCTCATCCTTGACCATCTCCTGGTATAATTCATTAAAAGGCTCTTCTGCTATCTTATCCTTATCCTCCATCAAATTTTTGATGGTTTCCGTTGGGGCAGCTGATTCTTCGAGTGGACCTGTATCTTCTGCAACCTCTTTTGCCGGAGCCGCTGGCTTTGCCGCTATTTCTACTTTTAACTCATTATACTTTGCAACTTCAGCACGGACTTTTTCTGTTTTTTCACTATCAGACAGTGTGTCGTCTGTGATAATCAGGTCAAGAGTATCAAAAACAGAATGCAGCAGTTTAATTGCGTCAGGGTGAACCTTTTCCCTTGCCGTTTTAATATACCCACCCAAGGTGCCCATAATCTGCAGGCAAACAAGAAAGGCTTTCTTGCCAGCCCACTTTTCCCGAAGGGGACCCAGGGACCCGAGCAGAGTCTCCATAGCCTCGTCGTTAATTTCCCACTCAATAGCAAGTATTGCCGCCTTTAATTCTTGAATAGCTTCAACTCCATCGCTCACATTCAGGGAAGACAAAAGTTGTTCTCCTATTTATTGCAGTTCTTTCCGGAAAGCGATCATAGTCCCGGAGATTATCTTTTTCAGTGTTGTAACCACATTATACCCGGTTAAAGCACTTGCCTCAAATGTCGGTGCTTTCAATTCCTGATTCAGGTCCTGCTCCATTTCCTCAAAACTCAGAAGCTCAACGCCCTCATCTTTAAGGTCACATTTATTGTATTGCATCACAAGAGGGATTTTTAACATATCTTTGTTATGGCTGAGCAGATTCTCCCTCATTTGCTCCAGGGCTTTAAGATTGCTCTCCCTTCTCTCTTTCTGCATGTCCGCAACAAATACAATGCCGTCAACACCCTTCAAAACCAATTTCCTGGTCGCATTATATTTCACCTGACCGGGAACCGTATAGAGCTGAATTTTAATATCAAAACCATGAATCTTACCGATATCAACGGGCAGAAAATCAAAAAACAGAGTCCTGTCACCATGAGTTTTTATGCTGACCATCTCCGTTTTTATTCTTTCTTTAAACTTCTCATTAATGTATTCCAGATTGGTCGTTTTACCACCCCGACCAGGGCCGTAAAAAACTACCTTAATCTGGACTTCTTTCTTTCTAACATTAATAAAACCCACGCATTATCCCCCATTCAACTTAATTGGCCAATCACAAGAAGCTATTATTAACCCCAGATTTCCTTGATCTTCTCTATGACCTCTGCTGTCTTCAACCGAAGGAAGCCCAAAGAAACATCATTGCCAAATATGGTGATTAGCAGAAGATCATCATTTACTTTGCTGAAATGGATACTTTCACTTTCTCCTCTGTGGAAATGAAGAGAAAACTCTTCTTCTCCTACAAGTTTTGCCATGGCATCCACCGCGGCGAAATTCCCCGCAGCCAGAGCCGCAAAAGAAGCAACATCACAGGCACACTGTCCACGATCAAGCTGGGAAATAGTATTTCCAGCAGTATCAATTACAATGACACAGTGTACCCCAAGGGAAAGAAGTTCGTCTGTAAGTACGACATCAATCTTTTCCAGCTGCTCCTCAGAAACTCCATACATAATTTTAACCTTTGTTACCGGCTTTAATAATGCCGGAAAAATATTATCTAATAAATATTGACGTATTCGCAAAAAGCGCTCATACGCCGCGTGAATCTTTGGTAACCACTTGATATTACCGGTGGCGATAATTTAAATTACGACTTGTTGCAGGTTCATCAATATTCAGCGACTTTTCCTGATGCATATCATTGTCCCACATTTTTTTTTATATGTCTCTCAAAAATTGATAAATTTGCATATGATTCACATCTGAATCAAACTTTTCGATGCTATCTCATAAACATCCAGAGAAAGATCTTTCCTGCTGAGGATTCTTTCAATCTCCCGAGTCATCAACTTGCGGCGGTTAGCATCAAATCGCTGCCAGCGGCTGAGGGGCGCAACCATACGGGAAGCTATCTGTGGATTCATTGCATCAAGCCTGAGAACCTGATCTGCCAGAAAGCTATAGCCATCTCCACTCTTATCATGAAAACAGATATGGTTCATTGAACAGAAGGTACCAATGAGAGATCTGACCTTGTTGGGATTTGTGATGGAAAAAGCAGGATGGTTCAACAGTGATTTCACCTCCTCCAGAGTACCCGGTAAGGGGGAAGTCGCCTGGAGGGCAAACCAGCTGTCGAGAACAAGCGAATCCTCCTTCCACGTGCTGTAGAAAGAGGCAATAACTTCTCGCCTTTCCGGACAGTCAGGATTGTGAACGATGGCCTGAAATGCAGCCTGTACATCAGTCATGTTATCAGATTGCTTAAACTGGCCAAGGCAAAGATCTTTGACAGCTCTGTCGTCAAGGAGCATCAGGTATGCAAGGCAAGTATTTTTCAACTCTCTCCGTCCTGCAAGGACAGGATCATATCGGTATGGTTCTTCTATTATATTCTTGTTATAAAGCGTGAGAAATTCAGACCGGAGATTCTTGACAAGAGTAGTGCGCAAGTGCTGCCTGGCACAATGAATGCCATCAACGTCTATAACATCCATCTGTTCTCCTATATATTTTTCCGACGGCAGGGAAAGGAGAAGAGCAAGAAAGGATGCATCTTCTCTGTCAGCAGAACAAAGCAGATCTTTAAAGAGAAGTATGAAGTCCTCCGGAATTTCTCCGGTCTCCCCTCTTGATTCTTTTTGAACAAGATGTATTAGAAGACGTGTCGTCAGGCGCTGACACGCCTCCCATCTATTAAAAGAGTCAGAGTCATGGGCCAGTAACAGTGTGAGTTCCTCGTCTGAATACGCATAATCAAGCTGTACTGGTGCACTGAAATTCCTCAATAATGACGGAATCGGCCGGGAAGAGACCTCCTCAAAAATAAAAGTATGCTCCTGTTCCGTTATATCCAGAACAGACTGGGAAAATTTTTCGGTTCCGTCTCTTAATTTCAAAGGTATTCCCTGACCATCTTTGTCAAGCAGGCCCAGTGCCAGTGGAATATGCATTGGTTTTTTCACCGGCTGATCGGCTGTCGGCGGACAGGACTGGGAAATTGTGAGAGAAAAAGATAATGTTTCGTCATCATAACTGCTTGTAACGGTAAGTCTGGGTGTTCCCGCCTGACTGTACCAGAGTCTGAACTGCTTCAGATCCTTCTTGTTGGCATCTTCCATTGCCTGAACAAAATCTTCACAGGTTACAGCATGCCCATCATGACGCTCGAAATAGAGATCCATACCTTTACGAAATCCAGCAGGTCCGAGAAGAGTGTGGATCATCCGGATTACTTCAGCACCCTTTTCATACACCGTAACCGTATAAAAATTATTTATTTCAATATACGACTCGGGTCGAACCGAATGGGCCATTGGCCCATTGTCTTCCGGAAACTGGGCATTGCGCAGCATACGGACATCCTGGATTCGCTTTACGGGACGGGATGTCATATCCGCGCTGAATTTCTGGTCACGGAAAACGGTAAGCCCTTCTTTGAGGCTTAACTGAAACCAATCACGGCATGTTACTCTATTGCCTGTCCAGTTATGGAAATATTCATGGGCAATAACCGCCTCTATTCTTGCATAATCGGTATCAGTAGCGGTTTCAGGTTTAGCAAGCACATATTTTGAATTAAAAACATTAAGCCCCTTATTTTCCATGGCCCCCATATTAAAATCATCAACAGCCACGATCATGTAGAGGTCCAGATCGTACTCAAGGCCAAAAACCTCTTCATCCCATTTCATCGCCTTCTTTAATGACTCCATGGCATGGAAACAGCGATCTCTATTATGCTCCTGAACGTAAATATGCAGATCAACGTCACGCCCCGAGAGGGTCCGGTGAACATCTTCAATCCTGACAAGATTGCCGGCGACAAGGGCAAAGAGATAACACGGTTTGGGAAACGGATCGTTCCAGGTGGCAAAATGGCGGCCATTATCAAGGGTACCACTTTTTACAAAATTACCGTTTGACAACAGAACCGGAATGGACACATCGGCCTCGATGGTTGTTGTGAATTGGGCCATTACGTCCGGCCGGTCGAGGTAATACGTTATATTGCGAAACCCCTCTGCCTCGCATTGAGTACAGAAGTTGCCACTGGAGCGATAGAGTCCCTCAAGAGAGGTGTTTTTATCCGGCTCCAGGCGGGTTTCAACTTTAAGTTCAAAATGTTCTGGAACGTTATAAACTGTCAAAGAACCTTCAGCTGATGAATACTCTCCTGGATAGAGAATACGGCCATCCAGACTAACACTGACAAGTTCTGCTTCTCCGTCAAGCACTAATGGTACAGGTTCCGGGTTGCTCCCTGCCGGATTTTTTCGACAATAAAGCGTGGAGGACACGCGTGTTTCCTCTTCGCCAAGCCGGAAATACAGCTCAACCTTATCGATAACATACTCTGGAGGCTGGTAATCTTTTAGATTTACACTTTTGGGTTCCTGTTCAGGCATCAACCTCTCCCTGCTGATGTGTTTCTACTAGTTCCGCCCCCTGAACCCGTTCTCTTACCAAAGGAACAATCAACTCCTGTCCTGGTATAAGGGTATGGAAATCATGCGCTGCATTAAATTTTTTGAGTATCCAGAAAGGCAGATCAAATTTTTCATGACACAGTGACCATATAGTATCACCCTGTTGAATACGGTACAGCCGGGTTCCTTCCACAACATAGGCGGCAAAGAAATCCTCTTCTCTTTCCTTATGAAACTCATATCTTTTTTCTTCGAACTGTTCCCGACCCACCAAGGGAAATTCCAACCGGACCACTTGGGAGATATGGATAGGACGTCCGTAGCGAAGTCCATTCAGACGACGTATATCCCGGGTCGGGATACCAAGCCAGTCTGCATAGTGACCGAGTGTCTCGCCAACCTCAACTCTGATTTCCCCTGAAATCCGACCATCTTTTCCCTTCACGTTTTCGACCTGTAAATTACCGATAACAACCGATTGGCTCATCTGCCCTTCAGGAGAATCCACGGCAATTTCCGTTTCCGGCTCAATGATAATTTTTTCCTGGACACTCTGTGGAGATTCTACAACCGGTAAAGACACAGAGCCTTCATGCAAGGCTTTTTCTGGTGAGGCTTGCACTGACTCCAGACTTACGTCTGCCATGGCCACGAGAACTCTCTTCTCCTGCTTTGCAGCAGACTGAGCTAAAATCGGAATAATTTTTTCCTCAGGAAGAGGAATGCGCAGGTTTTGCCCGGCATATATCTTTGCGCGATAGCCAAGGCCATTTGCCATGATGAGATCCTGAAGTTTTACCCCTTGCCTTCGGGCAATGACGCCGGCTGTATCACCACGCTCCACCCTGTAAAAGCGGCTTCTTCTCTGGCGCGGCTGGAACATGGATTCCGGCATGGCTGAAGCCAGTTGTTTAGATGTGTCGTTTTCTTCCGGTAACCTTAATGAATAGCCTTTGGGAATATATTTTCTCCCCTCAAAAACAGGATTACGGAGACCGGGATTGAGCCCCTGAAGGGTGACAAGATCCACCTTAAAATGCTTCGCCACTTCTGCTGCCGGAGCAAACCCAGGTAACGATAGGGAAAAACATGACTTGGGTTTGTCAAGACTAAGATCTCCAAAGTAGTCTTTATAATTCTTTGCCACCTGGCGTGCTGCAAGGAATTCCGAATAAAAATTCCTTGAGGCGAATTTAAACCTCTTGCCGTTATACGTTGTGAAGATACGTTCATACCCGCCAAATTTCTTCTTTGCCCTGAGCATACCGTTTGGCCCATGATTATAGGCGGTAATTGCCAGGGGCCAGCTGCCCAGGAGTTCATAGTTCTTTTTCAGAAATTTTGCTGCGGCATGGGTTGCCAGAATGGGATCACGCCTTTCATCCAGAGTATAGTCCACTGTCATAAAACGTCTTCCTGTGGAACGGGTAAACTGCCAGATACCGGCAGCACCAAATTTGGAATACGCCTTGTAATT
>JAUWDC010000036.1 GCA_030608985.1 Desulfobia sp.
ATATTTTTTCCGAAATCCGAAATCCGAAATCATTTATTCCAAGTTTAGCACCGAATTAACGATACCTTTACGAAGTCTGCAATAAAATGACATGAACTCCACTTTCGATTCAGATGCCCTGAAAGCCAACCTGGAAGAAACAGCTGTAGATGAAATTATTATTGACCCATCTATGCAGCTTCTTCTGGAGGAAGCCGGTAAATATAAAGGCATCCACAATACCCTGTACGAACTGCTCCATGAAATTTATCATCCATATCGAAACTGGACCCTCATCCTCCCCAGGCTCCGTACGTTTGTTTTAAAAAACGCCCCTCTATACTGCCGATCTCCACAAAAAACCGCGACGTTTTCCCGCTTCACAGATCTCTTTTTTCTGGCCTTGAGAGACACGAAGAAAAATGAGACCCTCCTTGCTTTAGGAGTGGAATCTCTTCTGGCCTATGTTGAAAAAATTATCACTGTTGCCGGTGCGGAGCTGCTCGAATATGACCACGCCCTGGGACAGCTGTTTAACAAGCTGTATGACCTCGACAACGAGATAATCATGTTCATGGTTCAGGGCCACCATCCAATGAAAAAAATTGCCGGTGCCCTCCTGGCCTTTAACCGGAATACTTCCGGACAAAAGCTTGACCTGCTGCCCGCAGGGAGATTGATGAAAAAGGTCCTGGCCTTAAACTATCAGTACTGGCTGGGTGAAGAAGACCCTCAACCCTGGTTTCTCTCCCAATGCCACGATATGTGTGATGACTGGCAGGCAGGTAAACTCTTTAATGCCATCTCCCATGACCAGATTCGTGCCCGGTCCAAAGAATTAGAAAAAATTGATATCGAGCACAACCCGGAAAAGCTTGCCCATTTGCTTGAGCTTCCTTCCCATATGGATCTGGTCCGGCTGTACAAGGAAATTCCCACCAAACTGGCAACTGGTCAGGATAGAACAGATGGCCTGCCGCCAGATCGTTTTGCTGAAAACCGAAGGCTTATTTTCCTTTTCAGAATTATGAGGTTATCAGGCCTCTATCTCATTCACGAGGAAAGCCTACGGGAAATCAACCGCAGTTTGATCCACCTTATCCAACAGCAGACTTTTGAAGAAATTGAATCGTTCCTGCTAACGACCATGCAGCTTCTCAAGGAAAATGTCAGTCGCTATCCCCATACGGCACTTCAGTGTATTCAAGTCCTTGGCGCAGAAGTCTTTACTCGGGAAAATAGCCGACTTGTTGAAACCTTTCTTTGGGAGGCTGTCCGTTTCGGATTTCAGTATGCCAATGTGACAGGTATTGATTCAGACTGGCAGCCGATCACCAACCCGGCCCATTTAGCCAATATCCGCGTCTGGATCAACCTGATCATGCAGGAGCCAAAATGGTGCGCGACCCTTTTCTCTGCTCTCATCATTAACCTGAAACTCTCCGGAACCTGTGTCAAGGATACTGATCTCTTTCAGCGTGACGTCAGCCGTCTACTCAATCACCCCGTGGAACCGGTGTACAACCTGGTAAAACAATTCACCAAGCTTATGCCGGTGTTTTTTAACGAAATCGGCGCCGAAGGCCACCTGCGGGATGTCTCGACAGAAATAGATGAGATCCATAAACGCAAAGACGTTCTCATCCATTTTCTGCGCAAACAAAGTCACGTGGAGAGCTCCAACCTTATTGTCGACTTTATTAAATCCATCATCAATTTCTGGCGTACCAGAGATAAAAAAATTCTGGCTGAATTCCTTCCAGGAGAGGTGCTCTATCAAGTTTCTGCAGTCGGCCCGTTTGTCGATGATCTCCACACCCTGACAGCCAGAGTCTTTGAACTGCCGGGAATCAAGAATGAAACCGATCTTTTGAACTGGGACAAGCAGGAAATGGATCGCTTTCTCGCCTGGCAAAGCGATATTGACGACCGGGAAGTGAAACGTTTCCGCCTCTTGGTCCAGATGTACAAACTGCTATACCAGAAATACAACCTTGGCTTCCAGGAACTCCGCCAGCAACTGCAGCAGGCTATTAATACCGGTTTTCCAGAAATGGAACAACTCCTGCTTGACCTTGAAATTTGCGATACAGTCCAATGTCTGAACTCACTTCTTGATCACCTGGAGCACTTAAAAGAAATCATCTTAAGCGAAGAAACCTTCGAAGCCAAAGAGGACATCTATCATAAACGCCATATCGCTGTCGATATTCCTTCGGTATATGGCCGCTACAATGAAAGAAAATTTGATGCCCTGGGTCTCTCCTTTCGCCTTGAGAACCTGGCCAATATTTACCTGGAAAAGCTCCCCTCAACAGTCAACCTGACCATTATTACCAGGCCTACCTTTATCCGTATCCTCAAATGTCTTCGACTGTACCTTCGAGCTTTGAAAATTGATGGAATTAGCAGTAGAAAACTCGACACCTATGTCTCCCTGCTGTCTAACTCCCTTGGGATTAAACGTTTCTCCTATACCCAGTATCTTGACATCTTCAAAGGCCTGTCAGAGGGAGTAAAAGATGTCATTTATGCCTATTACACCAATATTCATCAGAACAACCTGTCAATTATCATTCCCCAAATAGGCTCTGCCAAGCTGCTGGCAAAATATCGTAATCTCTGGAAGGAAGAACAAAAGGACAGTGGAGAGGAGAGCACATCACGCGTGGACCAGGAAACCATCCACCGTCTTTCCGAAACCTTCTTGCGCGATCTGATTGCGGAAACATTCGGCCTCCAGCATCTCGACAACTTTATCACCAGGATCTATCACGTTCTCGAACGCCAGAAAGAGCTGCTGGATGAAGACATGATTGATCTGCTGATGACCTACAACTCTGAAAAAGTTATTCACCACATAGATCAGAAAAGTCCCCATTCCAGGAATCTTATTCTTCTTGGCAACAAAGGATTTAACCTGAGCCTGCTGGCCTCTGACAAAAAGCCTGTGCCTCCCGGCTTTGTCATCACTACGGAAATATTCCGCTGCTGGCCTGTCGTGAAAAATTTCCACATGGCCCGGAATGAATTCATGCGCCAGGTAAGACAGGCTCTGAATGAAGTTGAGCAGAAAACAGGCCGTGTCTATGGTGATCCTGCTAATCCGCTCTTGGTATCTGTTCGCAGTGGCGCATCCATCTCCATGCCCGGCATGATGGCCACAATTCATAATGTAGGTCTCAATGTTGAAATCGTTGAAGGTATTGCCGAGGTAACGGGTAAAAAATACCTGGCTTGGGATAATTACAGGCGCTTTATGCAATCATGGGCCATGGCCTTAGGACTGGAAAGAGAAGTGTTCCAGACCCTGATGAATGACGCTAAGGCCCGCCATGGCGTCAGTGTCAAAAGGCTGTTCACTCCGGATCATATGAAGGAACTGGCCCTAAGCTATCAGCAGAAAATTCGGGACCTTGGTATCTCCATTCCCGAGGACCCATGGCTACAGCTTACTGGAGCAATTGAACTGGTGCTTGCTTCCTGGGATGCTGAAAAAACCAGGGGCTATCGTGAACTGATGGGTGTCTCGGACATGTGGGGTACAGCGGTTATTATTCAGGCCATGGTCTTCGGCAACCTGGACAGAAAATCCGGAAGCGGTGTTGTTTTTACCGCCCACCCGTATAGAAAAGTCAGGCGTGTTGCACTGTGGGGTGACTATGCCGCCGGTGACCAGGGTGAGGATATTGTTGGTGGCCTCGTCACGACCTATCCAATTTCTGTAGAGCAGGCTGAGATTGATGGCAGGCCCGTGAAACACGCCCTGGAAAATAGATCCCCGGAAACCTATGAACAGCTTCTGGAAATTGCCAGGGACCTGGTGTATGAAAAACACTGGAACCCCCAGGAGATTGAATTCACCTTTGAAGGGCCCAAGGCATCAGATCTTTATATTCTTCAGACCAGAGACATGATCACCATAAAGAAAAAAGAACGGTTTCATGTCTTTGCCGATAACAGCAAGGTACACCAGGATATTCTGGGGAAAGGTATTGGTGTCAGCGGCAGTGCGTTGTCCGGAGTGGCGGTTTTCAATGGTGAAAATATCAAGCAGCTGCGCCGGGAGAATCCTGGAACACCGCTTATACTTATCCGTCAGGATACGGTCCCTGAAGATATTACTGAAATCTCAAAGGCCGATGGACTTCTCACTGCCCGCGGCGGCCAGACATCCCATGCGGCGGTCGTCACATTGAGACTGGAAAAAACGTGTGTTGTCGGCTGCCGAGACCTTCAGGTGTTTGAAACCGAAGAACGGTGTGTTCTCGGCGATCACACCATTCATTTTGGTGATCCCATCAGCATTGACGGTCGTCAGGGCTTATTTCTAAAAGGGCACCATGAAATAAAAGAAGAAATTCATATCCTGCCGATTTAAACTAAGTCAGCCAGCACTTGGTTAGCAACAGGAAATGCTGTGGAAGTGAGACGAAGAGAGCCTTCATGGGTCTCCAGCAAATTCTGACCCATCAGCTCCAATAATGTCTCTCCGTAATAGTCTTCAGGGGTAAGATCGAAACGTTCTTTCAACTCGGCAATGCTGATTCCACTCACCATTCGCAGGCCCATAATAACTGTTTCTCGAAAACGGGCCTTCCTGCATAAGCACTCTATTGAAGCAATGGGCAACTCATTATTATTCACCATCTGTGAAAAAAGAGCAGGATCCGCAATATTGCATATCCTGAGCCCTCTCAGCCCACTTACAGCCCCTGCCCCAAGCCCCAGATAGGACCTGTTCTGCCAATAGAGAATATTATGCCTGCATGCAAATCCTTTTCTGCAAAAATTGGAAATTTCGTAGCGCTGAAAATCAGATGAAACCATTTCTGCTGTTATTTCTTCCATATCAGCCACTTCTTCCTCTGTGGGTAAAAGAGTCCTGTTCTCTGCAACTTTTCCGGCCAGGGGTGTGTTCTCTTCAACCATGAGCTCATATATTGACACGTGTTGTAGTCCAAGAGATACAGCTGTTTTCAGAGACTCTTTCCAGTCATCAAGGGTTTGGGTGGGTAGTCCATAGATCAAATCAATATTGATATTAGAAAACCCTCCCTGGCGAGCATATTCGATAGCCCGCAGCGCTTCTTCAGAGCTGTGACTGCGATCTATTTCCTGCAAAAGCCGATCAGAAAAGGACTGAACACCGATACTGAGCCTGTTAACTCCGGCCAGGTAGAGTGTGGAGAGGGTTTCTGTATCGACGGTGTTGGGGTTTGTCTCCACTGTAATCTCTGGATCAGAAACAAAGTGATATGAATGCAAACATTTCTCAATAATGGCAACAAGGTCTTTATTCTTAAGGGCTGTAGGTGTTCCACCACCAATATAGAGCGAACAAAAGGTCTGATTCCGACACCAGGGATGCTCTGCCATTACCTCCATTTGCTTAGAAAGAGCAGCAACATAGCCTTCAGGATTCTGGCCGGCAAGAGGATACGAATTGAAAGAACAATAACTGCATTTACTGAGACAGAAGGGGATATGGATATACAGACCGGCGCCGGAGGGGCTCATTGTTTCAGAAGATTCCGGCATTCCTGCTTAATTTCTTCCATAATACCATGATCAGCAAAACTGAAGGGAGTATCATGGCTGCCGATTATAAGGTGGTCAAGAAGTTGGATATCCATAACCGAACAGGCCAAAAAAAGATTTTTCGTCAATATCCGGTCTGCGGAGGACGGTGTCTGGGAACCGGAAGGATGGTTGTGGGCGATGACAAGTGACGCAGCATTGTTATCCAGAGCCATTTTAATAAGCTCTCGCGGGTAAATAGTATTACTGGCAAGGGTTCCCTCAAAAACCGTCTGCGCATCTATGATGGCCAGACCTGTATCAAGGAGAATGACTTTAAAGACTTCTTTCTTCAGGTGCCGCATGGTGTGATTCAAATACTCAGCCACCTCACGGGATGAACGCAGATAGTCCTTATCCTGCAAACGCTGATTGAGATAACGGCGGGCCACCCCCTGGATAAAATGAATGGCAAAACTATTCTGTTGGCCAATACCCTTTACCTCTTGAAGGGTCTCAGGAGATGCTTCAAGGACAGTGCCCAAGGAACCAAACTGTGCAAGCAGGGCCCTGGCTTCTTGCTTACAATCTTTCCGAGGGGTCCCCAGGGTAAGAAGAAGCTCAAGGACCTCATCATCGTTCAGGGCATCCACACCTCGATTCAGGACCTTGTCCCGTAACCGCTGCCTGTGCCCTTTGGTCTTTTCTTCTGCTTTAGCCACGAAATCCACGAAAAAACACGAAATTATAAAACATATCTTTTAATTGCGGCTTTCGGATAGGCGAAGTTAACAAGTAATCCATTTATTTGATACACACGTTCTTTTCCAACAAGCATTTTCACTTTCGTGTTTTTTCGTGGGTTTCGTGGCTAGATAATTTATTTATTGAGTTCCTTGTTAAACAGCTCATTCGCCATTTTAGGATTGGCCTTCCCTTTGGTTTTTTGCATGAGCTGGCCAACAAAAAAGCCCATAACTTTTGTTTTGCCACCTTTGAATTGTTCAACCTGCTCTGGATTGGCTGCGAGAATGTCCTGAATAATTTTGAGAAGATCCCCTTCATCACTCATCTGGATCAAGTTCTTTTCCTTAACTATGGTCTCAGGATCCTTGCTGCTAGCCATCATCTCTTCAAAAACTGCCTTTGCTATCTTGCCACTGATAGTTCCCTTGTCAATCATCGTAAGTAGTGCCGCCAAATTTTCAGGCGATACAGGAAACGCACCCACATCAATGGCGTCCTCACCTTTCAACTCTCGAAGCATTTCGGTCTTCATCCAGTTTCCAAGCTTTTTAGCATTGCTATACCCTGCCAGAGCCGCTTCAAAATAGTCTGCCAGTTCCCGGGATGTCGTCAGAATTGAAGCATCTTCTTCACCAAGGCCACATTCAGAAATAAAGCGCTCTTTTTTGCTATCCGGCAATTCGGGCATACTGTCTTTAATGCGAGCCACCCACTCCTTGTCGATAACGACAGGAACCAGGTCCGGATCTGGGAAATAACGATAATCATGGGCTTCCTCCTTGCCACGCATAGAGGCTGTGACGTTACGATCAGGATCCCAGAGCAATGTCTCCTGAACCACCTTTCCGCCATCAAGAAGGATATCTCGTTGTCGTCGTTCTTCATACTCCAGGGCCCGCTGTACATTTCGGAACGAATTCATGTTCTTTAACTCAGTTCGAGTACCGAGCTCTGTCTCGCCGACAGGGCGGAGAGAAATATTAGCATCACAGCGAAAACTTCCTTCCTGCATGTTGCCATCGCAAATATCAAGATAACGAAGAATGGCATGGAGTTTTTTCAAATATGCTGCAGCCTCGGCAGCAGAACGTATGTCCGGCTCGCTGACTATTTCGATCAGTGGCACGCCTGTACGATTCAAATCCACATAACTTTGAGGCTGCGTTTCGTCATGAACAAGCTTCCCCGCATCCTCTTCCATGTGAATACGGGTCAAACCAATACGCCTTTCCCTGCCATCAACCTCGACATCCACATATCCGTGCTCGGCTAAAGGCAGCTCAAACTGGGAAATCTGATATCCCTTCGGGAGATCAGGGTAAAAATAATTCTTTCGAGCAAACTGGTTCACCTCGCTAATTTCACTATGGGTGGCCAGGGCCATTTTCATGGCATATTCGACTACCTTTTTGTTCAGCACAGGCAGAACACCTGGCATTCCCAGGCAAACCGGACAAGTATTTGAATTCGGCGGATTGCCGAATACAGTGGTGCATCCACAGAAAATCTTGGTCTTCGTTTTCATCTGGGCATGAATTTCCAGCCCTATTACGGTTTCAAATTCCATGTGTCAGTAAAATATAAGGTTAAAGGTTGCAGGTTAAAGGTTGCAGGAGACAGGTTTAAAGTTTCAGGAGGCAAACACCCGAAACCCTAAACCCTTTACCCGAAACCCTTCACTTAACTGTTCTTGTGTATCCATGTACTTAATTTATCATGTTCTTCCTTCCAACCAGTGCTGATCCTCATTTCCAAAAACATACGAAACAAATCATCGACAGTGCGTGTTGCTGTTTCC
>JAUWDC010000122.1 GCA_030608985.1 Desulfobia sp.
CCTACTTCGAAGAGGGAGTCATCGGAATGAAAATTAATGAAACAAAAGAATTACACCTTGCCCCCAAGGATGCTTATGGCGAAAGGCAGGAAGAACTTGTTCAATCCATCAACCGCTCCTCAATGGGTAAAAATGTAGACATCAAACCAGGTCTCGTGGTTGGAATGAACATAGAAAAAGATGGCCAAACCCATCAGGTACCTGCCATGGTCACCGACGTCCAGGGAGATATGGTAACGATTGATTACAATCATCCGTTAGCCGGAAAAAAAATCATCTTCAAGATTTCTCTCCAGGAGATAAAAAGAGAACCCCAGACGATTCCCCTTGCGACCCCATCTCTTTTTGATTCAGGCTGCGGCTGCATCAATTAGAACTCATCGTAAGCTTGATGAATCCGATGAATAGTCAGACTCCCGTTGCCTTTACCATTGCCGGCTCCGACCCTTCAGGGGGGGCCGGCGTTCAGGCTGATCTCAAAACCTTCTCAACCATCGGGGTTTATGGGGCCGCCGCAATAACCTCTTTGACATTCCAAAACACTCAGGGCGTTACAGGATGCTTTACACCCAGTCCTGATGTGGTCAGGCAACAGATTGAAAGTGTATTGCATGACCTCAATGTGACCCATATCAAAATCGGCATGACCGGTAGTGGAGAAATTGCCAATAGTATAGCTGAGATTCTTTCCGACTTTCAGGGAGAAATAGTCTACGACCCGGTACGAATATCGAGCAGCGGTGCCGACCTCATGACAGGCAACAACAGCAACGCATCCTGGAAGAACCTGATTGCCAGAGCAACTGTTCTCACTCCAAATCGATCTGAACTTGAGCTTCTTGCCGGCTGTCAGCTGCACACTGCAGAAGAAGGACTTGATACTGCCGAGAAAATTCTATCCCATTTTCCCCGCCTGCGAATCCTCTGCCTCACAGGGGGACATTTTGAGGAAAAAGAAGGCATTACAGATTATATGGTTTGCAGAAAAGAAGGAGGAAATGCAGGTAAACAGCAGATCCATGTCACCCCCATCCACCATGACAGGATAGAGACAAGCAATCTCCATGGAACCGGCTGCACGTTTGCTTCAGCATTTACAGCGTTTCACCTCTTGACAGGAGATGATACTGCCGCTTTCATCAAAACATCACATTTCATGCAACATATCATTCAAGCCAGTAGCTCCAAAAAAATTGGCCACGGCAACGGTCCACTTATTCACCATTTATGGCATACTGGGGGGGCAAACAGATGAGAATCTGTAAAAAAGAAGCCAGGAGATTGTCAGTTCAGTCTCTTTCCATCCTGTGTGGCATATTTCATAATAAACTGTTCCAACTGGGTCGCCTGGGAAGCTGACAGTTCCCCAAAAACAACACTGTGACGCCGTGTCTGAATAAATCCGTTTGAAACCTGGAGGTCAGATACCGTTTGCACCATAAGATTTTTCAGGCAGAAATCATCATAAACAATATCTATTTCTGCAGGATCAGCGAACCATTTCTCTAAGCCGACATAACGAAAGGCGAGTCCGTGTCTACTGATGTCAATGATGTGAAAAGGAATAGCACAGTCTAATAAAGCCACATCCCCGTCTTTCATTTTAAAACGTTCACAACATCTCTTTTGTAAAGAACCGATTGTTGGCATGTGAGACCTCCTTACAAATGATAAGGACTAAGGGCTTCAAAGATTCAAAGATTTTGTTCTTACTTTACAGAAATAAACAAGCAATTACCAAGCCACCTAGAGCTGAAAAATTTCCCATCCCTGTTATTTCAATACGTTATTGCCATTATATTTTATAATATTTCGTATTACTTCCATAGAAATGGGGCATTACTTCCGCAAAACGGGAAATTCACTCCGCCCAAGGTTGACCAACTGGGGCATATCACCATTTATTACTTCGTCATTTGACACCATCAAAGAAATAGTGTTGATATTCCTTTTACCCTTGCATGTCTTGATAATAAAAAGTAGTAAGCGCTCACAGGACTGTGGTTTCCGTTAATCGGTAGTCCCAGCGGTGAACGGTTACACAAAGTATTTCAGTTCAATAATTGTGCAAAGAAAATAAGAAGATGAAAAAAAGGGAGACAATAATGTTGCTGTTTTTTCGTAGCTACTTTGGGAAAGTCATCTTATTGAGCATAACAGCCTCATTGTTCATTTTAATGACTTCATGCATTAAACGTCCTGTCGTGATCCCGAAGCCGAACACAGTTACTCAGGCTGATATTATCCAGGAGCCGCAAGAAGAGATTCCCCCTCCCCAATTATCCTCTAAGATTGATACTTCCTTGACTGTGCCGGCCACCAAAAAAGAGTATTCAAAACGAGGTGCTCCTCTTACGAATTTCGTCTCTGCTAATTTCGTTGGTTCCCATCACTGTGCAAAATGCCATGAAGACTTGAAAGACAGTGCAGGTAATGACGTTTCCATAAGCGGGCACTGGCGTTCCACAATGATGGCAAATGCAGCCAAGGACCCGCTCTGGCAGGCTAAAGTGAAATCTGAAGTTCAGCGAAATCCTGCTCTGGCAAAAATAATTGAAAAAAAATGTGTCAGCTGTCACATGCCAATGGCCTGGATTCAAGCAGGAGTCCAAAAGAAACAATATAAGCTGCGTGGAGTGAACAGCATTCTTGATGCCTTCCTCGATCCAAACTCAAAACTTCATGAGGCGGCAATGGATGGGGTGTCCTGCAGTTTTTGTCACCAGATTCAAGATGAAAATTTAGGTACTCCTGATAGTTTCAGTGGCGAATTTACTATTGACACAAAAACAGTGTCTCCCCATCGTCCTATCTATGGTCCATATCGCGATGTGTATCAAGAGACCATGATCAGCACGGTGGGCTATACACCGATGTACGGCCCACAAAAAAACGACTCTGCTCTCTGTGCAATCTGTCATACCCTATATACCCCCTACGTGGATGCCGCAGGAAATATAAAAGGCGAGTTCCCGGAACAGACAGTCTATCTCGAATGGCTTCACAGTGACTACGGCGAACCAGCAGGGAACCGGCATGATATCGGTGAAGTAAAAGGAAAAATCAGGTTATGCCAGGATTGCCATATGCCTCACTCAGAGGCCGGAGGAGTGATCATTGCCAATCCTGCACATAAAAATGTTCAGGAAAAAGATCATTTTTCCCGGCATCATTTTGCCGGCGGCAATGCCCTGATGCTTAACATACTGCACGATCAAGTCGTTCCGATAAAAGTATCCGCCTCAACTAAGCAGATCAAAGACACAGGAAAACGTACCGCTGAACAACTGCAAATGAACAGCGCACGTCTCTTTATTCGCGATACCAGCCATTTCCGAAATCAGCTGACCATAGACCTCGAAATAGACAACAGGGTCGGGCATAAATTCCCCACCGGTTTTCCTTCACGGCGGACATGGATCCACCTGCTTGTTGAGGATGGCACGGGTGCAACTATTTTTGAGTCCGGAAAACCTCTTGTTGATGGTCGTATTGCAGGGGATAATAGTGATGAAATGACCGGATATGAACCACATTATGATACAATCACTGAACCTGAGCAGGTTCAAATTTATGAATCTGTAATGGTAAACACAGACAATGAAGTAACATATACCCTCATGCGTGCTGCCGGCTACATCAAGGATAACCGCCTCTTGCCTTATGGGTTCAACAAAAGATCCGCTTCTACTGACATCAAAGTATATGGTCATGCAGAGCAGGACCGGAATTTCAAAGCCGGCACTGATGAAATCACGTATCGGGTTAACACAGACAAAAGTTCAGGTCCTTATACTGTGACGGCCAGACTGCTTTACACCCCGGTATCATTTGCCTTTGCAAAAGACCTGAGAAGAGACGAGCACCTGCCCTTGGTAAAACGCTTTAGACATTATTACGACAAGACAGACAAATCTCCTGTTACAGTAGCTGTTGCACAGGACATAGTGAAATAGAGAAGTAACTATTCAGCGACATACCCGCAAAATTACTGATACCACTGGACTGTAACTGTTCAGATGTGCTCCAGATTCGTGCAAGCAGGTCGCCGAATCTATAGCTTGCCTATGTGAGGCTGGCTGATCGTGCGAATCTGGGGTGCAGCTGAACAGTTACATTTATTTTAGGCATAATGTTTTCTTGCATCTCACTGCTATGTAAAAGATTTTATATTAACTTTTCAGGAAACACAATATAATAGGTTAATATTTTTATTTATTTTCCATAGTTGCATATAAAAGATATTATTTAAGCAAAATGTCTGCCAATCAAGAACAATCTCTTTTTGTAAGAGTTCACCAGCACCCCATTTTCGTACGGTCAGGCTGGCTCACATAGGCAAACTATAGATTCGCCAGCCTGCCTATAAGAACCTGTGGCACTGGTGAACTCTTACAGTACGGAGGTTTAACCAAATTGGCTTTCTATACCCCCGGTGAACTGTTATCTCTTTTTTATTGACACATTTTTCTCTTTCCTTTAATAATAGCTGTTTCAGAAAATGAGTTTTATCGACACTAGACTATAAAAAATATTCAGAGGAATTTTCCATGGCAGCTAGCAACGAATTATATACCAGTGGTTTCTTCAACCCAATTGTTGAAAAGTGTGAAGGATGCGAACGGATTGTAGAAGCAGATAGCAATAAATATTGTAAGTCATATGCCTATCCAGAAGCAAAATGGCGCCTTGGAATATGTAACTTTGCCACTCATGTGAAACCGGAACTTGCCGTAGGGACAGTAAAAATCAATCCTCTCAAAGCCTCAAAAAGAGCGGCGGGGAAATAACAAGCTCCTTTATTGACGCATTCGCAAAAAACGCTCATACGCCGCGGGAATCTTTTGTAACACCTTGATATTACTGGTGGCGATGATTCAAATCACGACTTCTCGAAGTCTACGCTATCGGCGAGTTCATCTTTATTCATTTCCAAACTATACGGGAAGGTCTATTTCTGTCCTTCCTGTATAGTAAGTGACATGCCAGGAAAATTATCCTCGCGCATTGGGATACAAAGAAATAAGAAACTTCTCATCCTTTAGTATCTCTCGAAATCTCTCGTAATTTCCCTGAAAATCTCCCGGTTCATTCCCCTCTTCAGCAATCTTCTCCACAGCCTTTTTCAACAAATCCTCACCCGATTCATTGATGGCATAAAATACCTTGTCTAGAATCATTAATGGCTTTTTCTCATAGGGAGGGACACTCTTGCGCAGGGCTATCTCGGCATGATGTATCTCTAAGTGAGGAATATGCTTAACTAA
>JAUWDC010000230.1 GCA_030608985.1 Desulfobia sp.
GGATAACACCTTCCCCATCATTAAGCAGGCCAACACAATGAATCTTTTGCCCCAGATTTGACGCGATTTTGACTATATTCTCTCGACTTTCAGGAGGAGAAGTAAAAACAAGCTGGTAATCTTCACCACCTTTCAAAGCAAAATCGAGAGGAGAACAATTAAGCTCTTGTGATGCTTCCAGGAGTGCCGCAGAAAGAGGAACAGCTGATCCATCAATTTCGGCACCGACCCCGCTGGCTATACATATATGCGCCAAATCCGTTGCCAGTCCGTCTGAAATATCCATCATGGCGTTCACCAGCCCACTTTCAGCTATTTCCATACCCAGCATCACCTTTGGTACAGGATCAAGATGGGCCTTGACAAGAGATTGATATATCTCTTTGTCGGCAATATTTTTCCGGCATAATTCAAGACCTGCTGCAGCTTCACCCAGAAATCCGCTTACCCAGATCAAATCCCCGGCCTTTGCTCCGGAACGATAGCAGACATCGGCTTCAGCCATTTCACCGACAACAGTCACACTGACCATCAGCCGCTCTCCACTATGGACGGTATCCCCACCAATAAGGCAAAGGCGGTATTCTTCCAGCGCACTTTTAAACCCGGCAAGAAAACCGTCAAGCCACTTTTTTTCACATTCATGGGAAACTCCGAGGGACAACAAAGCAAATTGCGGCCGCCCTCCCATGGCCGCAATATCGCTGACATTTACACTGACTGCTTTACGTCCCAACAGGTTTTCAGGATGCCACCTCCGATCAAAATGAACCCCCTCGACAAGCGTATCTGTTGTCAGAAGACTGACCCTGCCATCAGCAATGCGCTGGACAGCACAATCATCTCCAATACCGAGAATCAGGTTTTCCGGTTCGGAGCCTTTCTGTTGCCCCGCTATTTCAGCAATGAGTTCCAGCTCGGAGAGAATATTTTCCTTATTGCTACCCATGTTATTTTATTCTACGCAACCCAGGCTTATTATCTTTTTTCCTGTCAACATCTTTTACCGGTGCATCCTCGTCATGTTCAGAAAAATCCAGCGCCTTGATATAATGTTTCTTGCCGCCCATGGTAAAGATTTCCTGGCCGGTAAACTGTGCGGTGCGAAGGGTCCACACGACCTTCTGCGGAGGGACATTCAAAATATGCATTGCCATATGCCACCATTCATCACGTTTATTCATATCTCGCTCAAAACCGGCAACACGGGCATACATCAGTGACTGCGGGTCTTCTGCAAGAATAACTACGATGTCTCCTGGTTCAGTTGTTTCTTTCAGCCTGACAACAGTATGCAATTCTTCTATTATTTTTTCCATTCTCTCAAATTATTCATATTTAGCGTTTTTAAAAGGTAAAAATCGGCGAAAAAGGCACAGTTATATGGTATATATGACTATTTTGTCATATTACGTATTGGACAAGGGTGAAACGGTCCTGTTGATTATTCTACTCGCCAGAATTTTTCCCTCATCATAACTGCAATGTCAGTATAATGGACATACGCAGGCAATGCATAAAAATATGGAACTTTTTCAAAACAAAATGGCTCTAATTTATAACAAAAATGCTTGGACGGGGCATTCCCCCATCTGTAAAGAATTTTCGGCAGGTCTTTCTGCCTTTTTCTCATTGAATCTAAATGGCTCTTATCGGGTCAAGCGGGTAACTCATGAGAAATAAGGACATGGCCGAAGAAACAACGGAGCTTGTTCAGGCGTTTCGGCAAGGAGACGAGCCGTCTTTTAACAGACTTGTACTCCTTTACCAGACAAAAATATACAATCTGTGTCTGAATTACGTCAAAGCACCTGAAGAGGCAAAGGATCTGGCCCAGGATATATTTATAACCGCATACCGTGCACTGCCAAAACTACGGGAAGAAAAAAAATTTGGTGCCTGGCTCTATCAGATTGCAGTTAACCATTGTCGAAACAGGTACAAAAGATTAACCCGCCGGGGATTCTTCAGCAACAGGTCGCTTGATGACCCGGATACATATTTACAGGTTACAGGAGACGAGAGTCCCGAAAAAAAACTGGAAAAAAATGATGTCATTCAGTTCGTTCGTGCAACCATCGACTCACTGGGTGGAGCTGAAAGAGAAATTATTATTTTACGGGATTTGCAGGAACTGTCATACGATGAAATTAGTGTCATCTTGGACATCCCTCTTGGAACAGTGAAGTCTAAACTTAACAGGGCGAGGTCATCCTTAAAGGATCGGCTAAAGAAAATCCAACAACATCTATAATGAAAATTATGAACTGCACAGACTGCCAAAATCACTTTTCTGAATACTTGGACCATTTACTTGATTCGCAAACAGTATCACAGGTCGCTGACCATCTTTCCGTCTGCCCTGAGTGTACCAATGAATGGCAGGAGTTTAAAAAAGCCATCGGTTTCATCCAGAATTTACCCTTGGAACCGGTTCCTCCGGGCTTTTTGACGGGTATTCACGAGAAACTTGAAGCCAAAAGCCCTCTATCCAGAATTATGGACTGGTTTTCAACTACCCCGGTACGCCTGGCAGCATCCACTGGCTTTGCTGTTCTGTTTGTTGGAGTTGTAACCGCTGTAGTCATTCAAAACATTCCGTTTGACGGGACAATCAGAACTGAAAATAGGGTTGCCCTGTCAGAACAGGAAAAGCAGGGCAAGGATAAAGAGCCATTAATCCAGCTGGCGGAGAATAAAACAGCTCCCGCGCCTCAATCTTCTACTGACTTTTATCCCGGAGTTCCCTTACTTTCAGAATATGAAGATACAGGGGGAATTACATTTTCACCATATACATTGATTTCCAGGCCTCAGCACAAAGCCGCATCGCCGGAAATCAGTTTTGTTTCCACCGGTAACGGCCGACTAAATTCGTCAACCCACGACTTTCCTTTTTCCTATTCAAAAGCCACATCAAAAGCATCTTATGTTACCCCTGATGCCTATCTTACTCTCCACCCGAATTCACAGGCAGAGCTTTCAGAATTTATGCATCAAATCATCCACTCATCGTCATGGCAAGTTGCTTCATATGACAGTAAAAGCCTGACACTTGCGATCCCTTCCGCGAATCTAGAGCAACTTAATCGTTTATGTGCCGGACATAAGGTCTCTGTTGTTCCGCCATATATAATAGGATCCCATCCCGGTTCACCACAAAGAAGGGTTCTTGTAGCTATCCAGTGGCATTAAAACCAAGTAATCGTTCAGCAGCACCACAGCTTCATCCGTTTGGGCCTTCTCACATAGAGGGGCTATAGCTCAAAGGTCCAAACGAACGAATCTGCAGCACTGCTGAACGATTACACTTCGGAGATTGTGGCCATCTTTCGCATGGCCGTTAATCGGGTAAAAAACCAAAAAGGAAAAGATTTATTATTCTTTTCTCTAAACAACATGAATGTGTGTAATGAAATTTACAAACAAATTTCATAAGAAAGGAGCTGTTATGCTTTCATTTTATAAAACAAAATTCTCTATCCCTGTTTTCACCGCACTCCTGCTTTTCATGTTCTCCTCTGTTGTCTCGGCAGCACGACCAGACTCTTTTGCAGACTTGGTTGAGGAACATGCTGAAACCGTTGTTAACATTTACACAACCCAAACAGTAGAGACACCCCGCATACCACAGTTTCCTTTTCCTGATCATCCAGCAGT
>JAUWDC010000262.1 GCA_030608985.1 Desulfobia sp.
CCTGAGAGCTCGCAATGTCATTGACACTATAGACTCCCAGACAACAGAACTATCCATTTCCATTCGTGTTGTTTCCAAGTCTGCCAGGCGACCGAAAAGGACAAAGTTTTCGCCAAAACTCTCAGCCCACTTGGCCCAATGCGCCACACTTATCCCCATGGCAATAACCCAGGCGTCCGGGTTAAGTTTTTTCATTTCCTCAGCAACCTGCGGGGGTCGACCGCCATCATCAATAATCATGATCCCGCTATGACCACTCAACGTATCGCGGTTGTCGGCATTGATTACGAGCGCCTTTTCATCCTGTCCCCGACCGGAATACGGAAGAATCTGGTGCACCATGAACCAGCCATGGTCCTTGTCAATTTCAGGGTGCTGTCGTTTTCTGAATACCTGAAAAATATCTTTCTGTTCTCCATAGGTAACGGTGGTCACCTTTGGGCTCATATTGGCTGTCGTGAGGTAGGAGGCAAGCCAGGTCTGACACTGATCCAACCGGCCATTTTCCACACCTACTTTTCCTGCCATCAGCTCAACAAAATCTCCGGGATTATAGCCGTAGGCCGGCAAATTCCCTTCTTCAATGAGGCTCACCTCTTTTATGGGAAGATTTCTGATCTTGACCTTTGAACCCAGGAAAAGAATTTTCTGGTTGTCGTCATTATGTGCCATAGTTAGGATCCCTTTTGGAGAATATAGAGGTTAATGCCAGCCCTTACAGTATTTAATCCTTACTTTTTCAGGGCTAATCCTTCGGCAATTTCTTCCTGCATAGATCTAATGAGAGCAAGGGGATCATCTGCATTTTTTATAGGTCTGCCAACAACAACATGGTCTGCACCATTAATAATGGCCTGCTTTGCTGTCGCAATTCGAACCTGGTCATCTTCACTCGTTTCGACATTGGCTCCCGGCCTGATACCAGGGGTGACAACTAAAAATTTCTCGCCAAACTCCCGGCGCAACTTAGACGCCTCGAGAGCAGATGAGACAACGCCATCGCAGCCGAGATCAAGAGCTCTCCGGCAGCGTATCATGACCAGATCCTCGACACTGCCGGTAAAGCCCATTTCCCGCATATCATTCTCACCAAAGCTTGTAAGTACTGTTACCGCCAGGATCTGCACATCTCCTTTTGCTTCCGCTGCCGCCTTGACAATGGGGTCATTGCCATGCACGGTTGCAAAGGTTACGTTTCTATTTTGCAACTGTTCCACAGCCAGCTTCACAGTCTCAGGGATATCAAAAAATTTGAGATCCACCATTACCTTATTGCCTCTTTTGGCAATCTCATCAATCACGTGAAACCAACCGGCCAGAAAAAGCTGCAGGCCGACCTTGAAAAACTTAAGCTCACTATCAAGCTTTTTCACCCACTCCAGAGCTTCATCCGGATCAGCAAAATCAAGGGCAAAAATAATACGTTCATTAATAGGAATTTCTTTTTTCACTCTTTCTCCTCAATATCTTAAGAATACTACCTCTTCTTCCTTTTTTGTAACTATTCAGGTGAGGCCATAAATAATTGCCATAACTACCGTACCGTAACTGTTGAGCAGTTACCCTTTTTTAATGAATAGAAAGGAATATGGCAATCTTCTTCTCAAAGTAACATATTTTTATTGACCTTGAGTCTAACAGTTATTATTGTTGTTAATAATACCACAATGTGGGAGACAAACACATGCTTACTCTAAATGGATTACGAAAAAATAAAGACCTTATAAATAATATTGACTGGAACATGACCCCTGAAAAAGCTGTTGATATGTATCTTGAGTGGGGTGCAAGCTGGACACGTGGCAATGAATTTGTCAGCGGTAACGATGAATCGATCTATTTTGTCCTTTTTGACTGGGAAGCTAAACCCCAGGTAACGCTGGTGAAGAGAAACATGAAAGAGGTAGTTGAGCTAGCCAAGATCCCCGTTCCCAAAGACCTATTTCATGAGGCATGGCATGAAGATGGGAAAAAACCGGGAGGAACCGTTCATCCTCTCAATGAAACATTAAAACAATGGGTTGAAACAGTATTAGGGAGTGCCCCGGGAATGCTTCAATAATGGTAACTGTCCAGCAGCACCCCATCTGTGTCCGATCAGGCTTACTCTGATAGCCAAGCTATACCTCGTAAGCCTGCTTGAACACATCTGGAGCACTGCTGAACAGTTACGGTACGGTGGTTTTGCCAATTATTTGGCCCCACCTGAATAGTTATCAATAATGGACACAAGGGCCAATATACAATTTCTCTCCCGGAGGTGTAGAGCTATTAACTCCCTCCCCTCCACTTTTCTCCGCTCGTAGATGCATCTTCCGGGGGAGAAATTGTATATTGACCCGTTCCAACAGTACGATGAACTTATTACGAGTTTATTAATTCATCCAGACGGGCTATTTCGCGAGAGTCCTGATGAAAGAGTCCGCCTCTCTTATGGCCGCTTCCATTTCTTTAATTAAGACGGTAACATCTGTTTCGATATGGACAAGTTCAGACTGTAGGGATGAGATTGCCCTGGCATTCAGGTTATGTTTTAAATATAGCACCTGATCTCGCAACGGGCGTAAAACTGGATCTATTTTTGATTCCGCCTTTTTCATTGCAGCAATCAGCTTGGTATACTCTTTTTTTGTCTGGTCAAGCTGTCTTTTGCTGGATTGCCTGAGGCTGGCACTTGAATACTGGTCTAACTCGTCTTCCCACTCATCAAACAGCGCTTCTGAAACATCTTCCACCGCTGCTATCCTTTTATGTACATCCCTGGCTTTTTTCTCACTTTGATCAAGCTCTGCTTTCACCTTTTTATATTTCTCTTCAAGTGTCCCCCCCTTAAAGTCCAATACAGAACTAAAACGTTCAAGTGCGGAAGCGAATTGCTCCTTTGCTTCTTCCTGGCTGTCTCTCGCCTCAGAAACCCTATCCACCATTATATCTCGTTTGTGGACTCCAAATTTTTCCATGGTTGAATAATAGGCGCTCTGACATCCTGTCAGGGACAATAATATAATTAAAGGTGTAATCAGTGATAATATTCTTACGTTTGAAAAATTCATTTATCATCCTCCATTGTCGTACTTCGTTGTATTCCTAATTTTTTCAATAACCTACAAATGACTACTTGAAGTGACTTTGCTTGTCAACACAGCATTATTTTCTGTAAAAATATATCTAAAAACCTTGACAATATTATCCCAGATGATAATTATTACTAACAATTATATAAATAGAGGCAATTAATTAATTTCTAAACCTGTGGAGGGTAGAATGAGCAAAACCGAAAAAAATCTGGAAGCCGCTTTCGCCGGCGAATCTATGGCTCGAAACAAATACACCT
>JAUWDC010000027.1 GCA_030608985.1 Desulfobia sp.
CCAGGATCTTGAAATACAGGCCAATGAAATCATTATCCACGGCTGGGCGGATCCTGAAAAATACCCTCTGCAGAAAAAACGGCATTCATTCGAGTTTCTCCGCTCGATCACTCATCTCAGGGCCCGGACAAACAGCCTCGGAGCCATGGCCAGAATCCGCAGCAGGCTCTCTTTTGCCATCCATCAATTTTTCCAGGAACGTGGTTTTATTCAGGTCCACACCCCTGTTATCACCACCAGCGACTGTGAAGGAGCGGGTGAAATGTTCACCGTCACTTCACTTAATATGAATAACCCTGTGAAAAGCGATGGCCATGTTGACTTCCGGAAGGATTTTTTCGGCCAACGCGCAAGTCTTACCGTGAGCGGTCAGCTTGAGGCAGAAGCATACGCTCTGGCCCTGGGGAATGTATACACCTTTGGCCCGACTTTCAGGGCGGAAAACTCCAATACCAGCCGCCATCTGGCAGAATTCTGGATGCTGGAACCGGAAATGGCATTCTGCGATCTTAATGGAGATATGAACCTGGCTGAAGAGATGCTGCAGTATCTTGTACGTGTGGCCCTGGATGAATGCAGTGATGACATTGACCTCTTTGGCCGCTTTATTGATAAAAAACTTATTTCCAGACTCACCGGTATATTGGACACCCCTTTCACCCGGATCACCTACACAGAGGCGATTGATGAACTTCAAGAATCAGGTCGTGATTTTGAATTTCCTATTAAATGGGGTGTGGACCTTCAGGCTGAGCATGAACGATTTCTAGCAGAAGAAGTCTTCAAGAGACCGGTGATAATCAGGGACTACCCCAAAACAATAAAGCCGTTTTATATGCGTGTAAATGATGACAACAAAACCGTCGCGGCCATAGATATCCTGTTACCCGGGATCGGCGAGATTATTGGCGGCAGTCAACGTGAAGAGCGTTTTGACGTCCTGAGGCAACGAATCATTCAAGCTGGGATAGACCCTGAGACATACTCCTGGTACCTTGACCTGCGTCGTTTTGGTTCCGCACCCCATGCCGGATTCGGTCTGGGTTTTGAACGTCTGCTTCTTTTCGTAACAGGCCTGGGAAATATTCGCGATGTGATACCGTTTCCAAGGACACCTGGATCGGCAGCCATGTAATATTTCTCAATTACCATCGACTTTCAGCTGTGGGGTAATTTTTTCATGAAACACACTATTCTCTCCATACTTGCAGTAATTGTTGTGACCTGTTTTCTACCATTGCATGCCACCAGTTCTGATGGCAACAATAGTGCATCCAATGGCATTATCCTTCAGGATGCCAATATGAGAACAGGACCGGGAACTGATTTCCCTGTTATTACATCCCTGCTCACAGGGACTGAAATCCTCACAATACAGAACCAAGGCCAGTGGGCCGAAGTGAAGGTTTCAAGGACTGGAAAAACAGGTTGGGTTCATTCTTCATTGGTGGAAGAAGCATCTACCACTTCTCAAGTTTTTCCCGAAATCATTGTCGGCATCATTGATATTCAAAGGATACTTAATGAATCGATGCAAGGCCAAGCTGCAAAGAAAAGAATAGAACAGTTGCAGAGTGACAACGAAGATGAATATGTTGATTTAACAATAGAAGAACAGATTACTTCCGGAATTATCATTGAAATCCAGGCA
The DNA here is from genome assembly GCA_030608985.1 of Desulfobia sp. GTDB lineage: Bacteria > Desulfobacterota > Desulfobulbia > Desulfobulbales > SURF-16 > Desulfobia. Next base: position 1,652 of record JAUWDC010000027.1, read on the forward strand.
GTGGTGGAATCATATGCTCGTAGTCATGGATACACCCATATTCTGAATAAAAATTCGGGTGCTGTTTTCTACCATGATGCACTCTATGATATAACCGATGACATTATTGAAGAGTACGATCACCAGGTGGACGGGAATAGCCGGAAACCATGACCCCTACACTTATTCTTGCTCCGCTTCGCGGTCTCACTGACTCCACCTATAGAAATGTTTTCAGCCGGTTTTTCCCTGGTTTTGACTCTGCACTTGCCCCTTTTATCACGACGTACCAAGGAAAGGCCATTAAATCCTCTCGTCTGAAAGACATCCTCCCTGAAAACAACGAGAACCTGTCAATAACCCCCCAGATTCTTGCAAAAAATCCTGAGAATTTTCAGAAAATTGCCACGATCCTGGCCGATCTCGGTTATGAAACAGTGAATTGGAATCTGGGGTGCCCCTATCCTATGGTGGCCAATAAAATGAGAGGATCCGGCCTGCTGCCCCATCCGGAAAAAATCGCATATTTCCTGGATGCAATACAAAAAGCTCCTCTTGCGCTTTCCATTAAAACCCGCATTGGCCGCACGCATCCTGAAGAGATCATGAAACTGATGCCAATCTTCAATCAGTTTCCTCTCACCGAACTGATCATTCATCCCCGCACAGGGATACAAATGTACAAAGGAGATGTTGATCTGGAGACATTCCACGCCTGCCTGGACCTATCCCGCCATCCGGTTGTGTATAACGGTGACATTAACAGTATAGGTGACTACAACCGTCTTTCAGAAAAATTCCCAACCGTTTCAGGATGGATGATTGGGCGTGGAGCACTGGTAAATCCGTTTTTACCAGGGCAGATTAAACAATTATCGATTGACAAAAATCATAGGCAGACTCTTGCATTATTTCACGATACTCTTTTTCAATGCTACCAGGAAAATCTCTCCGGACCGGGACACATACTGGGAAGGATGAAAGGCGTTTGGTTTTACCTCTCACATTCATTTGTGGATGGGAAGAAATTACTCAAGAAAATTCAAAAAACTACCCGTATCAATCAATATAAGGATATCGTCCAATCTGCCTTCGAGCACCACGACTTACTGGAAGAAGTAACCTCTCATTAATTTCTGCAGGAAGAGAGTACTTTGTATACCGTGTCTGAAAGCTGATGGACGCTTAGCGGCTTCATAACGAATTCTCTTACTCCTGCCTGCTTGGCAGTATCTTCAGAAACTACAGCACTGTAGCCAGTGCATAAAATGATCGGCATCCCTTTTCTAATTTCCAGGAGACGTTTGGAAAATTCAAGCCCCGTCATGCCGGGCATTGTCTGGTCAGTAATAACAAGGTCAATACTGTCTGCATGGGTCCGAAAAAACTCCAGTGCTTCCTTGCTGGAAGTATAGCTTGTCACCGTATATCCCAGAAAACGGAGGACCTTTTCTCCCATTTCAACAAGATCTTCCTCATCGTCAACAAACAGAATATGCCCTTCTCCCTTTTTCAAATCAGGAATGATACCTGAATCTTTCGTGCTCGGTTGACCGTTGATCACAGGAAAAAACAATTCAAACTGTGTTCCCTTACCAAGGCTACTTTGCACGGCAATCGCTCCTCCTGATTCTTCCAGAATACCGTAAACAACAGCCAGGCCCATACCCGTGCCTTCAGCTTTTTCCTTGGTCGTGAAAAAGGGCTCAAAAATCCTCTCCTGCACAGCTTCATCAATACCGTGACCGGTGTCTCGTACTGTGAGCTTGACATATGATCCTTTCTCCAACGTCTGAGTACCAATTACCAATTGTTCCGGTATCTCTTCCCTGGACAACTCCACAGTAAGGATACCTCCATCAGCTTCCATTGCATGGCTGGCATTGGTACACAAATTCATGACAATTTGATGGATCTGTGTTGGGTCGGCCATGATGGTTCCGGCAGAACTTTCAATATTCTGTTCAATTTCTATAGTAGCAGGAAAAACAGATTTCAGGAGTTTCAGGGACTCCTTGATAAGAGGTGCAACCTCTATAACTTCTTTTTCTACCTGTGCCTGACGGCTGAAAGCAAGAATCTGGGACACCAGATCCCTGGCTCGCTTGCCGGATTTTTTAATCGAAAGAAGATATTCTTTTACTTTAGCGTCTTCCTTTGGAGCCAGCAAAGCAAGATCCGTAAAACCTAAGATAGCTGCCAGAATATTATTAAAGTCATGGGCGATGCCCCCTGCCAGTGTTCCCACAGCTTCCATTTTCTGGCTTCGCTGTAATTGCTCCTCAAGCTGCTTCTGCTTAGTAATATCCCTGGCAATATGCACAGCACCGGCAAACTCATCCTCTTCATTGTAGATAGAAGCCCGTGATACCATGAATGTTTTATTAAGCTTCGGATGATACACTTCAAAAACAGTGGATTTGGAAGATTTATCGCTTAAAACCTCCCGACATCCCTCACAGGGCTCGTCCCGGTCATGGAACAAATCATAACAGCGCTTACCAACAAGTTCCTCCGGTGGCAAATTGAACTCCTCACATGTTGTCTTGTTGACCTTGACAAGATTCATGTCAGCATCCTGAATGGTCACCATATCTCCTATGGCGTCAAAGGTTCTTTCCCATTCCTCCTTGGCATCATAAAGATCTCGAGCTGTTTTTTGCCGTTCTTCAATTTCTTTTTGCAGGCGGGTATTTGTTTCAGAAAGCTCCGCTGTCCTTTTTTGAACACGAATATCCAGGTCATCCCGGGATCTCTCCAGTTCTTTTTCTACCTCAAGACGCTTTTCAACCTCTTCTTCCAGGGGGCGCAGGGCAAGATTTTTCAAAATAAGCCAGGAGACAAGACCAAGCAGGATGATCAACACAAAGGACCGCTGAAGTAACGTACGATGCAATTGGGCAAATGTTCTTTCAAAACCACTCAGGTCTTTCACCATTACCAAATTCAATAAATGCTGCCCCTCAAATTCTACTTTATGGTCAACCTGAATAGGGGTATCGGTTTGCAGTTTCCTTGTAAAATGAGCCAATGTAATACCGGCTGGGGTTATTGCCTTAAACGCTACAATCTCTTTATCCCTTTCACCCCATCGCAGAACAAACTGCTCCACAATGGAAAATTCTTCCCGCAACATTGCCTCACTTATAAACGTTCCAGCCAGGGCCATTTCACTCCTGATGTAGGACCTCACATGGTCAAACTGGACTTTCCTCTGGCTGGCCACAACAAAAATATCCATTGCCCCCAGGAAAAGAAAAAGCAAAACCATAAAGGCAAGCAAAGCCCTTCTATATCGGCGTCTCTTCTGCTTCATGGGATTTTATTTTTTGTCCTCACCTTCCGCCATGTAGAGCCTCATGGCGTCATAATCTTTATCTCTTACCGATTGGATTCCCGTTATAGAAGCCTTAATTGATTGCAGTATCTCCAGGCCATGCCTATCTTTATTCAGGTCCAGCAGATGTTTTTTCAGCTGACGAACCAAATTGTCATCCATATTTGATCTGGTGACAAAAACATGCTCAGAAACCGGCTGGCTCTTGGCAAGCATTCTTAATCCCCGTTTTTCATACCTGTAGAAAACTTCTTCTTTTATCCCGCCGGCATCATAATATCCACCAAGCACAGCAAGAGCTATGTCGTGATGAGTGCCGAGAAACTCATATTTCTCAAGGTCTCCCAGACCCACACCTGCCATGTGAAGCATATGCCGTGGGACAAGATAATTCATTGTTGAATGAAGATCACCAAATGCAAAATTTTTCCCTTTCACATCGGCAAGGGACTGAATAGGCGAATCCTGCTGGACAATGATCATGCCATAATAGACAGGACTATTTCTCACTTCAAGCCGGGCAAGGAGTGGTTTCTTCCCATACTTTTCCACCATTTTGACATATGGCCCAGGCCCAAGGTAGGAGATATCAGCCTTATCTGCTCCTGCAAAATCAATATGCCTCTCATAGTCTTTTGATATCCTTATCCGAACCGGGGTTCCCAGTTTTTCACTCAAATATCCGGCCAGCGGCTTAAACCGCTTCACCAACTCTGTTGCAGGGAGATAGGGTTGAATATAAAAAAAGAGTTCATCTGCATACATTTTCTGAGGAAAGACACACAGAAAAACAAAAAAAACCACGCTCTTTATTATGAGAGTATATAAAAAACCTTTTTGCATACAACCCTTTCCTTGAATGATAACGACATCAACTCCTCTATGAGCACTGCCTTATTTATTATGGCAAATTTAAAATAAAAATTCGCCTTTTTTTATATTCTGAACAAAAAGCATTCCATTCGGCTCTCACCTATATAATTCTGCCTTTGTTGATTTATGCTATTTGTTTGATTTATTGACAAAATCCCGCCAGATTCGTATCATTTTAATACTGACATGCTTTTTTAGGAATAGTTCATCAGGGGCTATAAACTTTGGCACACTCAGGGGGTATCTCTAATGACTGCCGCATCCTCAAAATTCACCCGTAGAAAATTTGTTCAACTGGGTGGAGCTGCTCTCACAACTCTTGGACTCACATCAGGTTTCCCCAATATTGTTGCAGCAATTCCGAAACATATCGTCAAAATTGGAGTTTTTTCACCTTCGCATTGTTCTGCCCCAATGCTGTATGCCGACATAGCCGGTTACTACAAAGAGCATGGAATAGCTGTTGAAATTATTTATGCCGACAGTATGTCCAAGCTTGCCAATGGCATTATTAATGGAGACCTTCACTTCGGTCAGCTGATGGTGCCCTTGGCAATTGCCGCTCACACAGGAAGCGGATCATTTGCCCAGAAAAACACACCTCTTGTTTCTCCCATGTGGGCAGGGACAAATGGGGGCTGCATGGTGGTCAGGAATGATTCAAATATTCGACTACCCGGTGATCTGAAAGGCAAGAGAATCGGCATTCACAGCCGATACCTGTTCCACTATCTTATCATCATTGAACTTTTTGAACGCTATGGGATCAATCCCTCCAAAGACGTAACCCTCAAACTCATTGACATGAATAATATGATAAATGCGCTGGAATCCGATGAGATCGATGCCTTTATCAATCCTGAGCCTATCAGTTCAGCTGCAGTTGCCAAGGGTATTGGCCGCGACTTTATACTCACCAAAGATCTCTGGTTCAGGCATCCCTGCTGCTGCCTTACCACGAAAAGGTCTCTTTTTGAAAACGAACCGACTCTTTTTAAAGATGTTGTCTCTTCAACGTTAAGAAGTGCTCTCGAATTAAACGAAACAACCAACAGGAAGCTCCGGCTCAAAATGATATGGGATAGAATACCCGTATTCCAGGAATTACCTCTTGAGGTAATTCAAAGTGCATTTACCCCTGGACGCTCTGATTTTGACCCCTTTCCGTATCAGAGTTCCGCCAAGGTAGTAGCAAAACTCCTACAGAAAAATGGTTTAATGTCTAAAACAATATCAGCTGAAAAAACTGTTGCAGACATGTTCCTATCAGACTATACCCGTTCGCTTATGCACTCTATTAATGCATCATCCATTCCCGATTCAAACACCAAAGCCGAATGGGTTGTTGGCAGACTTTACGAGTAATCCTCAAATGGAACATATAAACGGCCATGGCACATAGCGCTGCAACAAACGATAAAAACATCTCTCACAGAGCTCTCAGAGACACAGAGAAAAGTAAAAAAACTCTGAGGACTCTGTGCCTCTGTGAGAGATTTTCAGAGAAACACATACCAATAGATTCAAACAATGCCTTCACGTTATAGATCAAGCCTGAGCACAAAAATTATTGCTGCAATACTAACCAGCCTTATCATTGTATTTGCTATTATTGCTTCTGCCATGTGGGTCGGTTCCAGCCGCTACATTGATCAAACACGTCTTACCATAACAGACTTCTCCAGGGGGGAATCCACCCATACTATGGGAGTTCTACATTCAGTCTTACAGAAAAAGGGCGAAGGTCTTACTCATTTTCTCTCAGAGATATCTGCCATAAAAATTATTTCTTTTGATTATGAAACGCTAAAGCAGTATCTGGAAAACATTCTGAAAGATGAAGATGTTGTCTATGCATTTTTTCATATTAAATCGAACGGCATCCTTATTTCCCGACATATTCCATTGACAGACACGCCATGGGGCAACATGGGGAAAAAAGGTGCGGATATTCTTAGCCTAGCCAACCAAATGAAAAAAGACGGCTTTGTTTCTGAATACACAAGAGATATCACATATAACAATGTCAAAATCGGTACTATTATCATAGGGATATCCAGAGAAAACCTTATCGTCCTTCACAAGCAGGCTGTCCAAAACCTGGTAAAAATCGAGAACTCTCTCCATACCATCCTGCAGGACTATTTTAAGAAGTTTAGCCTCTTTCTAATCATAGTATCGGCAATTGCTTTTCTCCTTATCAGCGCTACTATTTACTTCATCATGCGGACATTGGTTCTACGCAAAATCCAGATAATGGCAAGCGGGTTTGCCAAAGTAGCAGATGGTGATCTAAGCCGAAAAATTGAAATAGATTCAACGGATGAAATTGGCGACCTATGTACCTCTTTCAACAATATGACCACAGCCCTGCAAAAAGAGATGGACGAGCGATTGAAGACGGAACAAGACCTCCGCGAAAGTGAAGAACGATATCGTGATCTCATGGAAAACTCCACGGACTTTATCATGAAGGTCTCACCAGATGCGGACCTTCTTTATGTCAACCGGGCCTGGCAGGAAAACATTGGCTACTCTGCAGAAGAGATCTCAGGCAAATCCGTTATGGAGATCATTCATCCTGAAGGTCATTCACGCTGCATGGAGAAATTCAAAAAATTACTGTCCGGAGAGCAAATTGGCATTCTTGATACCGTTTTTGTAACCAAAGATGGAAGAGAAATTAATGTAGA
>JAUWDC010000111.1 GCA_030608985.1 Desulfobia sp.
AAATTATCCTTTTGCTCAGTGTAATTGCTATTTCCATGCCATATGCAGCATTCTATAACTTCTGAGATGCTCTGTACCCTTTCATCCTATGATTACCAGCACTGCAGCTACCCCTTCAATACACTTTTCACTACAACATCAGGGGCTTACAGACTCTTTCTACCGAGTATTTTTTTCCCAGCCTGCATTTTTTTCCTTTTCTGAATTCGGTTGGCACTGTATTGAAAAAAAGGGAAAAGTGTCATTTTTTTGTCGTGCCACAACGTGCTCTTACTTATATTATCGGCATGTCACTGTTTTCCTTGAAAAAAGCAGGGAAGTACTTTCTCGCAAAATAAAAAAGGCGCAGCCTCGTTTGAGACTGCGCCCTGTAATTTTGTTCTGAAAAAAATATCGGTACTAATACTTTAAACCAACCTTTTCCCTTACCATATCTATTGTTCCAGCAGCTTTCTCTCGTGCTTTTATTGCACCATCTGCAAGGATATCTTTCAGGTATCCCTTATCCTTGATGAGTTGTGATCGCTTCTCTCTGGCGTCACGAAAATACTCCCAGAGTATATCCACCAATTCTAATTTTAGATATCCGTAAGCGGCACCGCCATTGACATACAGTTCATGCACCTCTTGCAAACGGCCTTCAGAGGCAAATAGCTTAAAGATATTATACAGGTTGCATTTATCCGGGTCTTTTGGAGCTTCAACCGGAGCAGAGTCTGTAACAATGGACATCACGCTCTTTTTCAACACTTTTTCATCCAGAAAAATGCCAATAGTGTTCCCGTATGACTTTGACATCTTCTGACCATCAGTACCCGGCACTGTAGCCACATCAGTGGCTATCTCAGGTTCCGGCACAACAAAAGTATCACCGAACGTATTATTAAATTTTATGGCGATATCTCTGGCCACTTCTATATGCTGTTTCTGATCTTTTCCTACCGGCACCAACTCGGACTGATATAAAAGAATATCTGCAGCCATAAGAACGGGATAGGAGAAAAGGCCGTGACTGGCTGCAACACCCTTGGCAATCTTATCTTTATAGGAATGGCAGCGCTCCAGAAGCCCCATAGGGGTGAGAGTTGAAAGTATCCAGGTGAGTTCAGTCACCTCAGGCACATCCGATTGGACCCAGAAAATGCATCGTTTCGGATCAAGACCAAGAGCGAGAAAATCAGCCGCCGCTTCCAGCGTTTCGCGGGAAAGCGCATCTTTATCATGCACAGAGGTCATAGCATGAAAATTCACAATAAAGGCATACAATTCACCACGATCCATATTGGATATCATTGGCTTCATCATACCGAAAAAATTACCTATATGCAGTTTACCTGATGGCTGGATACCTGAGAGAATTCGCATGATTTCGTTTATTGAGTTATTGGGGTTGAATGAAAGTTGTAAGTTAAAAGTATAAAGTTTTAAGTTGTAGGTTATTGAAACAGAAGAGGAATAACACGTTCACAAGGTATGAACAATAAAAAAAAGGGGACGAATTATCGTCCCCTTTATATATAAAACAGCTATATGCTGTGGTGTGGCTATTTTACTTCTTCGTAGTCAGCATCAACCACATCATCGTCATCCTTCTTCTCAGCACCACCACCGGCATCTCCTCCTGCATCACCGGCAGCATCAGCCTGCTGTTGCTGTTGAGATGCTTGAGAATACATGATCTCAGCAAGTTTATGAGATGCCTGGGTTAATTCTTCATTCGCAGTTTTTATAGCATCTATATCATCGGTTTCGAGCGCTTTTTTCAACTTCTCAATACCCTCTTCAACCTTTGATTTGGTTTCAGCATCGACCTTGTCGCCAACCTCTTTAAGGCTCTTCTCTGTCGCATAAATCATTGAGTCGCCACTATTTTTTGCCTCTACCAACTCTTTACGCTTCTTATCCTCTTCAGCATGGGCCTCGGCATCCCGTGTCATTTTTTCAATCTCTTCCTCAGAAAGACCACTTGATGCTGTAATCTTAATGGACTGTTCTTTTCCTGTGCCAAGATCCTTAGCAGCCACATGAAGAATACCATTGGCATCAAGATCAAAGGTTACTTCAATCTGTGGTACTCCACGAGGTGACGGCGGGATATCAGCCAATTCAAAACGACCGATTGACTTATTATCACCAGCCATTTCACGCTCACCCTGAAGGATGTGGATGGAAACCGCGGGCTGGTTATCTGCTGCCGTTGAGAACACCTGGCTTTTCTTTGTCGGCACGGTGGTGTTCTTATCAATGAGCCTGGTAATGACGCCGCCCAGAGTTTCAATTCCCAGAGAAAGTGGTGTAACATCAAGCAGGAGAACATCTTTCACATCTCCCTGAAGGACACCGCCCTGAATAGCAGCACCGATCGCCACAACCTCATCAGGATTTACACCTTTATGTGGTTCCTTGGCGAAAATTTCTTTTACCTTTTCCTGTACTTTAGGCATCCTGCCCATACCGCCGACAAGAATGACCTCATCAACATCAGATGCGGAAAGACCAGCATCTTTCAGAGCAGTCCGGCATGGCTCGACAACCCGGTTAATAAGATCCTCAACCAGGGACTCTAATTTCGCCCGAGTCAACTTGATGTTGAGATGTTTCGGCCCGGAGGCATCAGCAGTAATAAAAGGAAGGTTGATCTCTGTTTCCATGGTGGTGGAAAGCTCTTTTTTGGCCTTCTCACCCTCTTCTTTCAAACGCTGCAGGGCCATCTTATCACTGCGCAGATCAATACCCTGATCCCTTTTGAACTCATCGGCAAGCCAGTTGACGATGCGCATATCAAAATCTTCACCGCCAAGAAAGGTGTCGCCGTTGGTGGATTTCACCTCAAAAACACCATCGCCTATTTCAAGGATAGAAATGTCAAAGGTTCCGCCACCCAAGTCAAAAACTGCTATTTTCTCATCACCTTTCTTATCAAGACCGTATGCCAATGCCGCCGCGGTTGGCTCATTAATGATCCTCTGGACATTGAGTCCGGCGATACGTCCCGCATCTTTTGTGGCCTGGCGCTGACTATCATTAAAATAGGCCGGAACAGTGATAACCGCATCTGTCACTGTCTCACCCAGGTATTCCTCGGCAGTCTGCTTCATTTTGGTCAGAACCATGGCAGAAAGCTCAGCAGGAGTATATTTCTTGCCATCCACCTCGATTGCGGGGGCACCTTTCCCGTCCACGATATGAAAGGGGCTGACTTCTATGGACTTCTTGACCTCTGCATCAGTAAACTTGCGCCCGATGAGACGCTTCATTGCAAAGATTGTTTTTTCCGGATTGGTAACAGCCTGTCGTCTGGCAACCTGGCCGACAAGACGCTCACCGTTATCAGTAAATGCAACTACGGAAGGAGTTGTCCTGTTTCCTTCGGCATTGGTTATTACCGTTGGATCGCCACCCTCCATAACTGCCACGCATGAATTTGTTGTTCCTAAATCAATTCCAATAATCTTTCCCATGATTATCTCCTACTCCTTAGTCTCTTCAGCCTTTTTCGAAACCACGACCTTAGCCGGTCGAATAAGACGATCTTTATATGTATATCCTTTCTGAAATTCTTTCAGTACACTATTAGGGTCCATCTCATCAGTCTCCTCCATGGCGAGGGCCTCATGATGATTGGGATCAAACGGATCTCCTACACAATCCATTGAAGCAACTTCAAACTTCTCCAGAGTTGTCAGCAATCCCTTGTGGGTCAACTCAACACCGGCCAGCAAATCTTCTGCATTGTGTGTTTCTTTCCCCTGTTCTAAGGCTCTTTCAAGATTATCAATAGCTGGAAGTAATTCCTTGATAATGCTTTCTTCCGCGTATTTTAAAGCCAGACCGCGTTCACGCTCCATGCGCTTTTTAAAATTTTCAAATTCTGCAGCCAGTCGAAGCAATTTATCTCTTGTTTCTTCCAGCTCCAGCTGTGTTTTTTCCAACTCAGTAATCTCTTCAGCCTCTTCGCTTATTTCTTCAGCGGCAACCTCTTCGTCCACCGAGCCTGACATCTCAACATCCTCTTCATTTTTCAGGTCGGCTTCTGCCTCTTGAGGCTCTTCAACAACACCTTCTTTTTGTGCCACTCAATTTCTCCTTTGTTAGCGCCTTATGGCTTATTTCGTGTAATAAATAACAAGAAATAAAAAAATACTTTTGAAATAAATAGTCGCACCTGCTGTTAAGGCGCTTATCAGGCTCTGCGTGGTTAATTTTACCCTGCAAACATTATCCTTAGGGCCGGTTATCGTTGAGTGGAACAATAAGTATGCTGATATTCAATGTCAAGGAGGTCAGGGATATTTGATTTCCGTTCAAGATTTTTCCTGAGAAAACCGATAGAATGGTGATAGAGAGTTAAAATATTTTTCACAACATAAGGACTGAGGAATTCGTAAAAACTATAAATTAACCACAGAGGGCACAGAGACCACAGAGAAATCTTTTTTATTACAAGCAGTTACCTCTGTGACCTCTGTGCCTTCTGTGGTGAGAAAAAGACTTGTTACGGGTTTAACAAAGGACTGCTTCCATGCAAAAAAAATCACTCCCCATTGTCGCATTGCTTCTGAGCATTATATGGTGTTCAAGCTCTCTCGCTGATATGCGACCACGACTTAAAAACAGAGTAGGCATTCCACCATTTCAGGTACTCAAAGAAATTCTCAACACGAACTACACCGACACAAAGACAGCCGCTCACTTTGGAAGAGACGATACTCCCCTCCTGACCTGGCTGGTTGATGCCGACCCAAGAATTTATTCCCGCCTGATTACATCTTCAGAAAACATCTATGAAGTACACAATCTTGGCAACCAACTCAGTTCCAGCCTTGCCACTGTTGATTACGGGATAAGGCACCTTCATACTCCATTGCTTCTCATTACCGGCAACGGTGACAGTGAGGCAATACGCCTTTTTAGTGAAGGGTATGATGATTTGGAACAAAGCATTCGCCTGGCCTTGGATCACCTCCATATACCTCTCGCCCATGAAGCAGCAGTTATTGTAAAGAAAGAAACGAAGCAGGATAAGGAAATGAGGCTTGTAGAGGCGAATGTTGACTACCAGGTAGCTCTGGCCTCAAAAAGATATAGCCAAAGAATCAAGGCTGGGAGACTTGTCGTCGTGGGCAGTATACTTGACCTCAACAATCATTATGGCACAGGGAAGAACAGATTACGTATCATAAACGTCAATGGTGAGAAAGATGAGGCCAAGCTCAAGAAAAATCGTCTGTTCAGGCAGCTGGCCCCAAAGATGCTGAAAATGGTGGGACGGGAAAAGAAAACCCGCTGATTGGATTTTAGATATCGGATTTGGGATTTCGGATCGAAGTCCCACTACATTCGCTTACCTGCAGTAGAAACATCCACATTCCCAAATCCGAAATCTAAAATCCAAAATCACCTAAGAGGCCAGGTACGCCTGGATACTCTCAGCAATAGTCTCAAAAATTTTCCGGAAAGTCGCTT
>JAUWDC010000211.1 GCA_030608985.1 Desulfobia sp.
GTATTTTAAGAGTAACATGGATCCCCGAGAACGACATTCGGGGATGACGAATATGGTGCTAAAGCCGTCATTCCCGAATGTTTTAATCGGGAATCTAAGCGTAGAATCCGATCCACAACGGTTGTTGCCTAGAAGCTGCACCAAAAAAACGTATCACATTTAACCAGACAAGGTGACACAATGCATCTCACTTTCCACAAGGAAATAGATAAATTAAGAAGCAAATTTCTCAGTCTGGGGACACTGGTTGAAGACAGAGTCAGGCAAGCCTGTGCGGCCATCAACACCCGTGACCCAGAAGTCACCGATTTCATTATCCGCTCAGATTATGAAATCGATGAAATGGAGATTGAAATCGAAGAGGAGTGCCTCAAGATCCTTGCTCTTCACCAACCAGTTGCCCGGGACCTCCGTTTTTTAATTGCCATAATAAAAATTAACAACGAAATGGAACGGATTGCTGACTATGCCCAGAAAATTGCCAGACGCATCCAGGGAATAAATCAGGATATTGTGCTTCTTTGTGGTGTTGATTTCGACATTATGTCAGAAAAAGTAATCGCCATGCTCCGATTGAGCCTTGATTGTCTCATCAACAGAGATGCCGCTCTTGCCCATAAAATTTTTATTCTCGATGATGATGTTGATTCTCTCTTTATTGAAGCTCTTGACATAATAACGTCAAAGCTCAAAGAAACCACAGACCATCCGGAATGCTTACTGAACACTTTCCTCATCGCCCGCCACTTGGAACGGATCGCAGACAGAGCGACCAACATTGCTGAAGAGGTCATCTATATGGTGGAAGGTGAAATTGTCAGGGGTTTACACAACTAACTTAAAATTTCTGACTTAAAACTTTTAGGTATACATGTCATCTTCTCTGCTCATCAGCCTTCTAGTCAGCCTCACTGTTGCCGGGTATTTTCTTGGTCATCGCCGATCTATCAGGATAGCTGCGCCCCTCGGGGGGACTAAAACCCTTCACTCCCGCCCTTCTTACTATGGCATGCTTGTCGCCCTCTGGTGCGGACTCCCAACTTTTTTGATCTTCATTGTCTGGCAGGGCATAGAACCTTCTATCATCAACAGCCTGATGATAGCTGATCTCCCCCTGGAAACTCGCAATTTGCCTGAAAACCACCTGGGGCTGATAGTGAACGATATTAAAAACCTTGCCACCGGAAACATCGTAGCAGGTGAGAAAGATGCTGTCATGCAGACAGCAGCAGCCAATTACATTCAACTGCAGATTCTGAGCAGTCGGATCAAGGCAGGATCCCTCCTGGTCTTAGGATTGCTCTCCCTAACACTTGTGTGCAGACGTGTCAGGCCAGAACAACGTGCCCGCAATCATGTCGAAAAGATAATCAAGATCATCCTGTTTTTCTGCTCAACCCTTGCCATCTTATCCACCATCGGTATCGTATTATCCGTTCTTTTCGAGTCCATCCGTTTTTTTCAGGCCGTTCCTTTCACAGAATTTCTTTTTGGTTTGAAATGGAGCCCGCAAACGGCTATTCGTGCTGATCAGGTAGGTTCATCAGGGGCCTTCGGTGCGGTTCCAGTATTTGCCGGAACCATCATGGTTTCCGCCATTGCCATGTTTGTCGCCGTTCCCATTGGCTTGATGTCAGCCATTTATCTTTCCGAATATGCCGGCAAAACGTTCCGGACTGTTGCCAAACCTCTTCTTGAAATTCTCGCCGGCATCCCGACAGTTGTCTACGGTTTTTTTGCGGCACTCTCCGTTGCCCCTTTTATCAGGCAGTCAGGAGGCTTCCTGGGCCTTGATGTCTCTTCAGAAAGCGCCCTTGCTGCCGGCCTGGTCATGGGAATCATGATTATACCTTTTGTTTCATCCCTTTCGGATGACGTCATTCACGCTGTCCCTCAATCTCTGCGAGACGGATCATACGCCCTTGGCGCCACTCAGTCCGAAACCATCCGTAAAGTTGTTATTCCAGCAGCGCTTCCAGGCATCGTAGGTGGTGTGCTTCTTGCTGTTTCAAGGGCCATTGGTGAAACCATGATTGTTGTGATGGCCGCCGGACTATCGGCGAAACTTACCGCTAACCCCTTGGAAACAGTAACAACGGTTACCGTTCAGATAGTGACACTGCTTGTTGGAGATCAGGAATTCGACAGTCCAAAAACATTGGCAGCTTTTGCCCTGGGCCTAATTCTTTTTGTGGCAACGCTGATTCTTAATATTATCGCTCTTGTTGTTGTTCGAAAATACCGTGAACAATATGAATAATGATGTGGCTTAGGGCTTAAAGAGAAAGATACTGTATATTATGCAAAAGAATACTTCCGTTATCGGACATCAGAAAATTCAGCAGAAACTCCGGAAAAGATACAGGAGCGAAAGAAGGTTTCGCCGCCTTGGACTTATAGCGGTGCTCACGGCCCTCTCTTTCCTGGCAATTCTTCTTCTTGCTATTATTTCAAAGGGGTATACTGCCTTTCAGCAATCATATATAAAACTTGATGTCTCTCTTACACATGACATTCTTGATGTCAAAAACCTGGCAACTGCCGACTATCAGGGATTAATCAAAGCATCTCTGCGCGACATGTTTCCGGATGTTAAGAGCAGAAGAGATAAAAGACAGCTTTACAGCCTGGCCAGCACCGGGGCTGCTTATGACCTTCAGAATCTCGTTATCAAAGATCCGACCCGTATAGGAGAAAAAATTTCAATATGGATTCCGGCCGGCAGTGATGTTGACATGTTCATGAAAGGTCAAATTCCTCGCCACGTTTCTGAAAATGAACGCCGAATTAAAGACAAACAGATTGCCTGGATTGACCAGCTGCTGAAAGAAAACCGTCTTGAGAAACGTTTCAACACTGTGTTCTTTACAGCCGGAGACTCTCGAAACCCTGAGTTAGCTGGAATCCGTGGAGCCGTTTCCGGATCATTGCTTACCCTTCTCGTTACCCTGTGCCTTTCCTTTCCCATTGGCATTGCAACAGCAGTCTACCTCGAAGAATTTGCTCCTAAAAATCGCTGGACCGACCTGATAGAAGTAAATATCAATAATCTTGCTGCTGTCCCGTCAATTGTATTCGGGCTGCTGGGACTTGCTGTTTTTATCAACTTTTTCGGTCTTCCACGCTCTGTTCCTCTGGTTGGCGGCCTGGTGCTCACCCTCATGACCCTGCCCACCATAATAATTTCCGGAAGGGCAGCTTTAAAAGCAGTCCCCCCTTCTATCAGGGAGGCGGCGTTGGGGATAGGAGCCTCGCCACTGCAGACTGTCATTCATCATGTTCTGCCCCTGGCAATGCCGGGGATGCTGACCGGTACCATTATTGGGATGGCCCAGGCCCTTGGCGAAACAGCACCTCTTCTTATGATTGGGATGGTGGCTTTTATTGTTGACGTGCCTGGAGGATTCACTGATCCGGCCACTGTTTTGCCGGTACAAATCTTTTTATGGGCTGACAGCCCGGAACGCGGTTTTCTGGAACGAACATCAGCAGCAATCATGGTGCTGCTTCTTTTTCTTATAACAATGAATGCGGTGGCGATATTTCTCCGTAAGCGCTTTGAACGGCGATGGTAATATAGAACAAAAAATTAACAGAGAGCTAACACAACTTTAATAAAAAACGTTTATCTATCATAAGTAAATTATCGTTCACTTTTGCAAAGAAAATTTCATCAAAACATTTCAGAAAAAACAGTGATAATAAACCCCCCTTTTCAAACAATGACAGAAAAGGAGATTGACAGTTCCTTTGATATGCCATACACAAGACTCCCACATCCTAAATACAAAAAACGAGGCGCTATACCGGCTTACGAG
>JAUWDC010000325.1 GCA_030608985.1 Desulfobia sp.
CAATGGTTGCAAAAAAAGCTCCCCATCCTAGAGCGCGCATCACCTTTCGCCGTGATTCCGACACTTCCCCATTTTGGCATGGACATCCAGTCGATTCAGTGACTGGATTGTTGTCAGCAGCCATAATTTAGCCTCCTTTTCTATTGGGATTACCCATAAAAACAAATTGCCTTTAATATTAAAGGTCAAAACACTTACGTATAATGAGCCTATACATTCCACGTAAGAAGATAAATTCCTATACCGGCAATCCGGTATTTTTGACTTTTTCTTGTCTTTGAGTGTTTTAAAAGTAAAATTATTTTCCTGGATCAAAAATAGTATTTCATATTATGTAAGAGTGAAGGAGCTGACTTTTCGAAGTCGGAGTTTATCCCCCTCAAGGAGGGACTAAAAAGAGTGCCCGGTTGTTTCGGGTGCTTATCTGCGACGCCATCAAGCTTTATGTCGGAGTACAATCCATAAGAGGAGTTTGGCATGAAGAATTATCTTCGGTTTTTCTTGAAATTTACAGGAAAAGACTATTCGACTTCATATAAACTTCTCTCCATGCTACCTGGTTCACTCGTTTTTCTTATCCTTTCGCCGCTGCTGATTTTTTTTCTTTCCAGGTATCTCAGCGGCTTTATTACTTTCTCCTGCCCTCGGCCACTGGAACTCTTTCTTGTTGTATTAACAGGAATCACAGCCTTGATTCTCATGCTCTGGTCTCTTTGGGAGCTCTGGATAACAGGAGAAGGGACACCCGCACCTATCGCCCCGACCAGAAAACTTGTTACAACCGGACCATATAAGTTTTGCCGCAACCCAATAGAACTAGGCACAGATCTCTATATTTTTGCTGTCGGCACCTTGTTTGCCTCGCTGACCACAGGTCTCCTCTGCTTTTTTTTCGCAATACTGCTTGGCAGTGGCTACATTAAACTTATAGAAGAACAAGAACTTCGGCTGCGTTTTGGCAGCGAATATGACACGTATTACCGAAAAACAGGCTTCATGTTCACTTTATTTATTTAGCAAGCAGGAGTTGAGGAGAAACACAGTATGGATCATCACTCTGCCCAAAAGATACTTGTTGTGGGGGCAACGGGTTTTGTTGGACCTTCGTTGGTGGAAGAGTGCCTTAACGCCGGATTCCAGGTCATCTGTGGGGTGAGGAACCTGAAAAAAGCAAAAAAACAGCTGAATTTCCCAGGCATTAAGTTTGTTGAAGTAGATCTCAATATTGATACAGATCCGACTGTCTGGCTGGATCGCCTCAGGAAGTTTGGAATAGATGGCATAATAAACAATGTCGGAATAGCAAATCCCTTTGGCAACCAGTCTCTGGAGAATGTCAATGTTCGAGCACCGCTGGCTCTTTTCAAGGCGGCTGAACTCTATCAGGAGGAAAATCGTAGAGGAGGGGAAGAGCTAGAGAAACTTAGAATAATTCAGGTATCCACCACTGGCGTTTCATGGCCTGACTGTGACAGGTTTGACTATCCTCGCACCAAAAAAATGACAGATGAAGCACTGTCCCGTATGAAGAATTTAAATTTTGTCATTGTTCGGCCCAATATTATCTATGAACCGGCAAGAGGCCACTTGGTCCTGGAACAGATCGCCCGACTCCCTGTTATCTTTTATTTAGGCCATGCAGGCATTCAGCCAATTCATTGCCGTGAACTCGCCATTGGGATAACCCGCCTGCTTCAAAAACCGTACAGAGCAAGTCAGATGATATTGCAGGCCAGCGGTCCGGAGGTTATGACCTGGAAGGAGGTGTTCCGGCAGTCACGAGAAGCACTTGGCAGGCCTTCCGCTTTCTATTTTCGTGTGCCGCTCCTGCTGGGACAGTTATTCACCCTCCTCATCCAGCAACTCCCTGATAAACTTCTATACAGCCTGGGTATTTTATCGAAAATGGATGTTGATACCATTACCATGATGACCAAAGGAAGTACTGGCAGCAATCATGGCTGGCTGGAACAGACCAGGCTGCATCCCATTCGATTGTTAGAGACCTACAAAGCTGTTGCCCAAGGGCCGGAAGATTATGCACAGTTTCTTGAGAAAATCAGAAGGGATTATATTACGTATGGCTGATGCAGGATTAGAGGCAATTTACGATTTTCAGGAGAACAAAAGGATGATTATAAAAGAAGGATCCTCCACGCTTACCACTCCTTTGCGGCAAGAAATCCATCCTTCACTTGATTCTGTGCAATAAGAATGGTATCCATCATTTCTTTTGCCGGCCCGGCAAATTGGTTTCGAAGTGCGTCCACCAAGGGGAGCCACTAATTTAAAAGGTTGCGTTCCGTAAGGGACTGCGACCTTTTTTGCGTTTTAATCGGTTTTTGTTTTGTGTAACTGCCTGTTATTATTTGGAATGAAGTTCGAGTCCTTTCTGGGTGACAACGCAAAAGAGTAATAGGAAAGTCTACCTCTAGAGAAACAGTTTCAGAAACCGACTTTTTCGATTTTAAAGGCTATAGGATTCAGGGTATTTTATTACGTATACTCAGGGGCAGGCTTAAAAAGAATCAGGAAGAATGTTAAGTTTCCAGCTATTCGCCCTGGCTTGAGAGCGCCAATGGATATCTTTATCTGTTCAATATCAGGTTGGGGCACGAA
>JAUWDC010000116.1 GCA_030608985.1 Desulfobia sp.
TGGATAATGCAAGCAAACCTCACTGAGGGGAATAGCAAAGAGAGCGTTGTGCTCTTGTACGAAGCGAGCAATACCGAGGAGCCTTGTGCGGGAAAACCGCACGCAGGGATCTGTGAGAGGGCGGTCGGGTAACTGGCCGTTCTATCTCGATTTAAGTTAAAGTCGGAAAGTTGAGATAAGACGCATCATTTTTCCATGCGTCCTTGATATCTTTATGGAGCCACCTGCCGGAGTCGAACCGGCGGCCTGATCATTACGAGTGAACTGCTCTACCAACTGAGCTAAGGTGGCTCTTTGTGAGTTGCTATGTATCAGTTGTCATGAATGGTGTCAACAGTCTCTGACAACTTGTGAGTACGTATTTCTACTTTGTGGGTTGCACTTTTTTGCCATCATCGGCAGTAGTTGTCTCGCCTTCATCTGATTTTTCCTGCTCTTCAGGACCCTCAGTAATGATGGCATATTTGTCTTGGGCATCCTCTTCCATTTGTTCCATTAGCATCATGTGAAGTGGTGCTCCCTGATTAAGAGATTTGTCCTCAGCCTTGGTTTGATTCATAGAAGGAGATTTACTGCATGCAGAAATATTCATAAGGATAAAGAATCCTGCCATGAGAATAATCATTTTATTCATAGTATGTGTCCTTGATTGTAAAAGGTGTTTTTTGATTCATAACGTTAGAGTTGCCATGGAATAAATATATTGTCAGCCAATGGGAACGTCGTTACCTCAATTTTGTTATCTTTTATATTTATAGAAACTGTTGCTTCCGGAGATTCTGCCGGCTTTTTCTTGCCGAACCTGGCAACAAGTGCTGCTGCTAGGTTGATATCTTCAGGATCTGTAGAATGGCGGAGCAGGGCGGTTGGCCCGGGCCACTCTTCATCATTTAGAAGTATGTCTCCATCAATACAAAGTTCTGCAACCTGGATGTTTTCATTTTCATCTCTTCCCAGGGAGACCCATCCGCCACTCGGCAGCCTGAACTGTCGGCCAACGAGAAGGAAACGTATATCGTCAGCACTAATCTCCTTGGCTTCTTTGTAATATGCTTTGATTCTCTTACTGAGATTGGGGTCAGTCAAAGTGCAGCCACCGGCAGGACTGGGATAATCTGTAATACCGAATGATTTGGCCAGTTCAATCTGCTGGCTTCTTCCCCTGCCGCTGAATGAGAGGAGCTTTTCCCGATCGACAATACCATCGATCTCAGGTTGAGTTGGCTGGAGTTTTTTGGCGCACAGTGGGCGAAGAAGAATACCGGCAGTGAGGCTGTCGCGTTCTATAACTCTTAACGTATCCTTTCTCTGGGACATGGGACGCTGTCCCAGGACTTCTCCGGTGATAATAAAAGAGGCATTGAATTCTTTCATCATGTCCATGACTTTTTGAACCATGAGAATTTTTCAGTGTATGCAGGGATTAAAGTTTTTGCCAAAACCGTGCGGAGGGTTGTTGAGCAGTTCAATGTATGATTGGGTTATATCTCTTACAATTACATCAATACCGAATTGTGACATAATTTTTTTCTTATAACGCTCTTCATTTTCAAGAAGGTCATAATCAAAAAAGGGTGTGACAAATTTCACAGCCTGCACACGAATTCCCTGACTGGCAATGACACGGCAGGCGAGAATGGAATCCAGCCCGCCTGAAAAAAGAGCTATGGCGCATGGAGTGTTATTCATTGCTGTGAGGGAATCGACTGATTTCTGCTTACAAGGTCACGAACATAGGCCAGTGTCTGACTGCTCACGGAATCTCCATCGAGCATTTTCGCTATTTCAGCCACCTTGCTCTCCGGTTCAAGTCGGTCAATCGTTGTTTGGGTTCTTTCGCCATTGAATGATTTCATTACAAGATAATGATCATCAGCATACGAAGCAATCTGAGGGAGATGGGTAATACAAATAACCTGATGATGGGCAGCCAGCTCTTTTATCTTCCTGGATACTGACTCAGCAGCCTTGCCGCTTATTCCCGCATCCACTTCGTCGAAGATAACGGTTTCAACCTGATCCTTCCTCGCAAATAAGCATTTCAGTGCAAGAAGAAGCCGTGACAACTCTCCGCCTGAGGCTATCTTTGCAAGCGGTTTCACCGGCTCTCCCGGATTGGCGGAAAACATGAATTTTGGTCTATCATTACCTGTTTTGGTCAGGGATGCCACTCCGTCACCGTGGGTATTGAAATGGATTTCAAAAAGAGATTGTTCAAATTGCAAGGATGAAAGCTCTGTGCTTATGGAACTCGCCAGTTTTACTGCTGTTTCTTTCCGTAGTGCTGTGAGCTCGGCTGCAGATTTGAGCAACTTATCTTCAAGCTGTTGAAGTTTTTTGTGAAGCTTTTCAATCTGTATATCAAGAGATTTCAACGCTTCTAACTCTTCGCCGGCACTTGTCCCATACGCAATTATTTCATTTAGATCCTGGCCGTATTTGCGCTTAAGCTGTTGGAGTAAATCTATTCTTGCAAGAATATTATCCAGCTCAGACGGATCTGTTGGAATAGTGTGAAGATAATTTCGCAGGCTCTCCTGATGATCTTCCAGTTGATAACTGTGACCGGATATTTCCTCAGTCAAAGTGCTTAAAGAAGAGTCAAGCTCAGCCATTTTACTCATTTCTTTTCTGATGATGGCCAGAATGGAAGTTGCCTCGCCTAGTTTTAGAAGATTCTTGCGACCAATACGGTTCAGGTCATCGGCTCCTTTCAGTCGATTTTTCTCAATGATAAGAATTTCATCTTCACCCGGGACAATTTGTGCCTCGGAAATCTCTTTAACCTGAAAGGTAAGAAAGTCTTTCCGCTGCTCTTTATCCATCTCCCTGCTGCAGAGCTTCTCGTACTCTTTTTTTACTTCGAGCCAGTTGTCATACAGGGTAGAATAGGCGAGACGTTTCTGCCAGAGGTCCCCGACAATGTCTATAAAGTCCAATTGGAATCGGGGAGAAAGTAACTGCTGGTGCTCATGTTGACTGGCAACGCTCAGGAGGTTTTCCGAGATTTCACTGACGAGTTTGGCAGTTGCAAGACTGCCATTGATATAAAATCTTCCTCTACCGTTGTGTGACAGGATTCGTTTAATGACAATATTGCCATCACAGTCAAATCCCTTATCGTTAAGGAGTGAGAGTATACTCTGATGCTCCTGATCTACTTCAAAAAGGGCCTCTATTGTTGCTCGCTCCGCCCCTGTGCGCACCCAGGAAGCTGAAGCTTTACCACCGGATAAAAGATAAATAGCCTGGAGAATAATTGATTTGCCGGCACCGGTTTCACCTGTCAAAACGGAGAGACCCTTGGAAAAAGAGAGGGTCAATTTTTCAATGAGGGCAAGGTTGGTTATGTGTAGTTCTGAAAGCATGAAGAATCAAATTGACAATGGCTGTGCGATGTCTGATATTTACATTATAGGATAATAGGGTATCTTTATTCATATTACCCCCAACATCTCCAGAGGCTATAAGAAATTAAAACTATAACCGACTCAAGACTATTGTCAATTTCCAACTTTAGATTTTCATTTCTAAAACAGTGCTTCATCTGTTTTTCGGTTCTTTTTTGTCTGCTGATTGTTGATTGTTTCCCATACGGCTATCAACAAGAAAGAGCGTATGCCTTTTCTATAAAGGACGAGAAAGAATATGGGGAGAAGATGCTCGCTGTCATCCGCAAAGAATTCAACCTGATCGATGATCTTGATATTGTTCAATATATTGTTAGCCTTGGGGAGCAGATTGTCATAGCTGCGGGGCCTCAATATTTCGATTATCATTTTTATGTCATAAACAACAAAGAATTTAACGCATTTGCTGCTCCTTCCGGGCTTATTTTTATCCATTCAGGAATAATCGGAGCCATGAAAACAGAAGGTGAATTGGTTTCTGTTATTGCCCATGAGATTGGCCATGTCATGAGCCGTCATATTGCAGACCGGATTGACAAATCAAAAAGGATATCTGCCGGAACACTGGCCATGGTTCTCGCTGGCATCCTGATGGGTGGAGGTGCCTTATCTCAAGCCCTGGTTACCGGCGGACTCGCCACTGGTGAGGCCATGAATTTGCAGTTCACCCGTGAAAATGAAGAAGAAGCAGATCGGATTGGTTTTGCCCTTATGCAGGATCTTAATAGGAATCCTGAGGACATGGTGTCCATGCTGCACACCATGTACAAGGTCTCTCGTATAAGAATGGGAAATATACCGCAATACCTGCTGACTCACCCAAAACCTGAGCTTCGTATGGGCTATGTTCAGGATTTGATCTATGTTCATCCAAGTGCGAATTATACGTTCTTTGATCAGTTCAATTTTAAAAGAATTCAACATCGAATTGCATCGTTGTCTGAAAATCTAGATAAACTGAAGGCCAAATATAACAGACAGCTAAGAAAGGCTAAGGATCAGAAATCAAAATTTTATGCTCAATATGGGCTTTCTCTTATTTATCTTGAAGAAGGGGACTACAGCAATGCAATTGAAGGGTTAACAGCTGTAAATAATTTTTTTCCTGACAGGGTGAACCTTATGGTTGATTTGGGAAGAGCACACTTGAGTAGTGGAGAGCTTAATCAGGCTTTAAAATATTTTGAAAAGGCACGCAACAGTGATCCGGGAAACTGGTATGTTGCGTATTATCTTGCTTTGGCCCTGGGGAAAAAAGGTCAATTCGTTAGAGCTGAACAATTGTATCACCAGGTACAGGGGCAGGTCCCATATTATCCTGCTGTATATCGGCAGCTTGCAAAAATTGCTGGTGATCAGGGTGATGCAGGTTTGTCTCATTTTTATCTTGGCGTGAGTTTTTTTTATAATGGAAATTTTTCTTCATGCCGATTTCATTTTACCAAAGCAATGGAGATATCCAAATCTAAAGAAATGGCGGCGGAGATTGAAGAGAAACTGGCTAAAATAAAAGAGTTAAGTTAGAAGATTTTTTCTATGGGTGAATCATTTGAAGAAAGTAGTCACCACTGAAAAACAACCTATTAAACTCTGGCTTGATGACATTGACGCCGGGGCCTTGGAACAGGCTCGGAATCTGGCTAACCTGCCCTTTGTCCATAAACACATTGCTGTCATGCCCGATGCCCACCTTGGCTATGGAATGCCCATTGGTGGAGTCATGGCAACAAGTGATATGATCATCCCGAATGCCGTTGGTGTAGTCATTGTGTGCGGGATGTGTGCAGTGCAGACTTCTCTGCAGCAAATATCCAGAGAAAAGCTGAAACATATTATGGGATTGGTGCGAAGTGCTGTTCCTTTGGGCTTTAAGCATCACAAGAAAAAGCAGAACAAGTCTTTAATGCCAAAAACTCCCGGCAATATCCCTTTATCGGACATGCCTATGATATCACGGG
>JAUWDC010000044.1 GCA_030608985.1 Desulfobia sp.
AAGAGGTGAGTATTATGACAACCAGAAAAATAGAGGTGTTTAGCGCCGGTTGTCCTCTGTGTGAGGATGCGGTGAAATTGGTCAATAGTCTGGCCTGTCCGTCCTGTGATGTGACGGTTGTTGACATGAAGGACATTCAAGGTATGACCAGAGCGAGGGAGTTAGGTGTTAAGTCGGTTCCTGCTGTCGCTATCAATGGTAAACTGGCCGATTGTTGCGCCGGGCGCGGCCCTGATGAAGCTACCCTTCGAGGAGCTGGTCTTGGTCAACCTATCGGCTAAAAGTGAAATGGTAATGATCAGGTGGCAGAGACCACAATCTTTGTCACCTGAAATGACTCAAGAAAATACGGACTTGTCGCTTCCTTATATTTTCATTCTGCCAAGGAAGGAAAAAAGATAGATATCATTAAGAAAAACAATAAAGTATGTTTTGAGTTTGATATTGATCATGAACTCGTAGAATTTGAAAAATCCTGTAAGTGGGGGATTCGATGAAATCAAATGACGAAAATGATAACTCCGTTGTCTATTCAACCGAGCCGGAAGATTTTTATTATATGGATATTAATGTGCCGTGCCAGGCGGCATGTCCGGCTTTAACGAATATCCCAGCCTATATCCGTGCCCTGTATGAAAAACAATATGGACAATCCTACGAGTTTAATCGTATGGCAAACATCCTTCCCGGTATCCTTGGCCGGATATGTTCCCGTCCATGCGAAAACAAATGCCGCCACGGAGAGTCCGAACTGGGTCAGCCTGTAAACATCTGTCACATCAAACGGGCTGCTGCTGATTTACAGGATAAGGTTCCTCTGCCCATTGCAGAAGATTTGCCTACCTTTGGTAAAAAAGTGGCGATTATCGGTTCCGGTCCCGCAGGACTGGCAGCGGCTCATGATCTTGCCACAATCGGAGCTCATGTGACAATTTACGAGGCAATGGATCAACCGGGCGGAATGCTCCGATACGGCATACCCGAATTCAGACTACCTCGCCAGATCATCAAAGCCGAAATCGACAGGATCCTTAAACTCGGTATTAATCTCAAGACTAACATCAGGGTCGGGACCGACGTGGCCATTGAAGCACTCGTCGACAGGCATGACGCTGTTCTGCTTGCTGCCGGTTGTTATCAATCCAATACGTTGCATATTCCGGGAGAAGTTCTGCCGGGCGTCTATCCGGGGCTGGAATTTATGATGGATGTCTGTAAAGATCAGCCACCTGAGTTGGGAAGCCGGGTGCTGGTGATTGGTGCCGGATTCACTGCTTTTGACTGCGCGAGGTCTGCACTGCGCCTGGGTTCTCAAGATGTAAGAATATGTTTACGGCGTACCGAAGAAGATCTTGTTGTTACCAAGGATGAGATATTTGAAGCAAAAGCTGAAGGGATCAGGATCGAATCTCTTCTGTTATCCCGCCGGGTTATTGGGCAGGGGAAAGTGGAAGGCATGGAATTTGTTCGGACTCATCCCGGTGAATTGCAGCCGGACGGCAAAAGACGGATCTCTGCAATAGAAGGAAGCGAGTTTATCCTGCCGGCAGATACTATCATTATGGCAACCGGGCAAAAACCGGTTCCTTTTGACATTGCTGCCCGGAAAGATGATTCCGGAATACCCACGGCTGATAGAAAAACCTATCAGACTTCTATGCCCGGATTGTATATAGCCGGTGATTATTTAAGCGGTCCATCCACAGTCATCGAAGCCATTGCCATGGGAAGATGGGCAGCGGAAAAAATTGCGGAAGATATTATTGGCAGGCGGTTTCGGGAACTGGCGGTACGCATGGAAGATACCCAAATTACAGATCGACAAAGGGCCTGGGATTTCATTCCACGTCAGGAAATGCCCACAGTCAAACCCATAGATACACGCCTGACAGGCATGGACGGCGAAGTGGAAACCGGTTACGACAGCCGGATGGCCGAAGAGGAAGCAAAACGATGTTACCTCTGCAACCTCCACTACGAAATTGATATCAGCAGATGCATATATTGCCGGTATTGCATCGATGTTGCTCCACGGGATTGTATTAAGCTCGTGGAAAAAGTTGAAACCAATGAAGTTGGCGCCATAACAAATCTGGTTGAGACCAAAGACTGGGAAGCTGTTAATGCAGTCGTCATTGATAATCAGCGATGTATTCGTTGTGGAGAATGCATGCGGGTTTGTCCGGTGGACTGCATTTCAGTGACCAGGGTTGAACTTGTGGAGAAAATGGCGCAGTCGGAGACTCAAAATGGCTGAGAAACATTTCATCGTAATCGGTAACGGACCGGCAGGAAAAGAGGCGGCTTTCACCTTGCGCGAACGAGATCCGGAGTCTCGTATTACTGTCATCAGTAAAGGGCGAGCCAGCAGCTACACCCCGCATCTTTTACCGGATCTTGTTGCCGGAAAAATTCAGGAAGAAGATCTCTACGGATGCTCTTTGAATTCCTATGCCGAAAATGACATTAAACTGAGATGCTGTCAGGAGGTAGTGGATTTAAACCTTTTAAAAAATGAAGTTGTCCTCGAACATAAGGAAGTCCTTTCCTTCGATGGTTTGATAATAGCTGTAGGCGGCACACCCCGCATCCCGGAAAACTTACTGGCCTATAAAGACCTTATGTACACCCTGAAAACTCTGGAAGATGCTAAAATCTGGGTGAAAAAACTTCAACAATCAGAATCGGTATTAATAATCGGCGGTGACTTGACTTCATTGGTTCTGACAAAGGCACTCATACACTTGAATAAAAAAGTGTCATTTATCTTGAATGAAGATGCTTTCTGGCCTCTGCGTTACGATGATGACCTTTTTAAGGAAGCTGCCCAACGGCTGACCGATAAAGGCATAAAAGTCCTTTATGATCGTAATATTAAGAAAATTGAGCAGTTGCAGGATGGCACCAATAAGGTTCAAGTAGATGATCAGGTCCTTCAGGTCGGGATGGTTGGCGCCTTTTTCGGCCTTGTGCCGGATATTGGTTTTCTTGCCCATAGCGGACTTCGAATCGATCGCGGCATACTGGTCGATAAACATCTCAATGTCGGGGTGGAAAACATCTACGCTGCTGGAGATTGTGCCCAGATCTATCATCCCGATATCAAAGACTATTGGATTTCAATAGGATATGAAAATGCTCGTATGCTGGGCCGGACTGCTGCATTAAACCTGAATTGCGGCTGCCGGGAAGAGGAAGTAAAACCCGAAAGTATATTTGAAGTGCAGGGTATTAACATAAACACTACCTGGTGGACGGAGTTTTAATATGTCTAATGTGGATCTAACAGTGGAAATCTGCGGTATGTCAGGAGACGGAACCATTGCCGCAGGCGGATTTCTTAATGCTGCTGTGGCCAAAGCGGGTTTTTCCGTTATGGCTTTTGATTCGTACCCCGCAGAGATCAGAGGGTTCGGTCGATGTGTTACCAGGTGCCGCATTGGCGATGAAGAAATGCTTGCGCTTAGTGATAAAACACACGTATTGATTTCTCTTGATGACGAGCAATCTCAATCCAGGCTTTCGGGACTCGCTGAAAGCGCCACGGTAATTTTCGATAATAAACCCCCTTCAATGGTTCCCGAAGGCGCATCTCTTGCGGCTCATGTGGAAGCGGGGACAAACCTTGTAGGAATTCCATTCCGAGATCTTGCCGCCCAGGCTGCAGGATCTACCAGGGGCCGAAATATTGTTGCTCTTGGCGGATTTGCAGCGTTGTTTGAGATGCCACCGGAGTATTTTCATGAAGTCATAACCAAAAAATTTCAGGCAAAGGGCGCAAGTATCCTTGAAGGAAATCTTCGCTGTTTTGATGCCGGTTACAACTATTCAAAAGAAAAGTATGCAGACCGGATTGCGGACACGCTTTCAAGCGAAAACGGCAATGGCAATCCGGATCGAATTCTGCAGTCAGGGAACATTGCCATTGGTGAAGGAGCCATTGATGCCGGTGTGCGTCTCTACTTCGGCTACCCCATCACCCCTGCCACGCCAATCATGGAGTACCTGGCCAAGGCGCTTCCTGAAAAAGGCGGAAAACTTTTGCAGATGGAAGATGAAATCTCCTCCATTGGTGCGGTGCTGGGAAGTTTTTATGCAGGGACACGAGCCATGACAGCCACGTCAGGACCGGGATTTGCACTTATGACCGAACTCATTACCCATGGGGTTATGGCGGAAATTCCAGCCGTGATTATCAATACTCAAAGAGGAGGGCCGGCAACAGGTTTGCCCACCAAGACTGAACAATCCGACCTCCAGGCCGCTGTATGGGGTGGGCCGGGCGATTCTGCCCGTATTGTACTTGCTGCTGCCAACGTGCCCGAATGTTATACATACACCATAAAATGTTTCCAGCTTGCGGAAAAATACCAGACCCCGGTCATTGTCCTTACCGACTTCTTTTTAAATAACCGTGTTGAAACCATGGCGCCGATTTCCATATCCGAAGAAGAAAAAGCCGATTGGAATATTTACCCTGATAAAGAAGATCAGAACAATTTTCATCGATACAGGATAACTGAATCAGGCATTTCACCACGTCCAAAACCTGGCATGGAAGGGTATAGCTATACTGCCACAGGGCTGGAGCATTCAGAAAAAGGCGGTCCGGATTATACTCCGGAGAATCATATGGCAATGAACAGCAAACGCCACCGGAAGATTGAAGGCGCCCTAAATGATATGCCTGTGCCGGAAGAATATTTCGTCGAAGATAACCTGGACCTGGGAGTAATC
Organism: Desulfobia sp.; assembly: GCA_030608985.1. Taxonomy (GTDB): domain Bacteria; phylum Desulfobacterota; class Desulfobulbia; order Desulfobulbales; family SURF-16; genus Desulfobia. Next base: position 4,738 of record JAUWDC010000044.1, read on the forward strand.
TCCTGGGGTTCCACGTTTGGAGCAGCTCTGGAAGCTGTCCAAAAGGCACGCAGCAACGGCATAAAAGTTGGAGCATTAAAAATTGCCTCAATATATCCATTTCATGCGGATCTTATCCGGTCATTTATGGAAAAATGCGGAAATATCCTTATTCCGGAACTGAACTATGAAGGCCAGTTGGCTGGCCTTATAGGCCACCTGTATGACAAGGATGTTATCAAGCTGAACCAGACAACAGGAGTGCCTATCTACCCTGTTGAAATTTATCAAAAAATTAATGAGATAATGAGTCGGTAGTCTAATGGGAATAATGTAAAAAAATGGGAGTATCTGAAAGTTGAAAACATCCGGCAAAGTCCTCGCTGCACAGGTTGCCAAGATAAAAGATTCAGACGTCTTTTCAATCCGTTCTGAAAATCTGCCGACATGGTGCCCCGGCTGCGGTTATTTCGGCATTCATCAGGGAATTAACAATGCAATACAGCGCATGAACATTCCGCATCATAAGGTGGTTACTGTTTCCGGGATAGGCTGCGCAGGCCGGTATTCATTTTTTGCCAATACCTATGGCCTGCATACTGTCCACGGGAGAACTCTGCCGGTGTCGACAGGTGTAAAGCTGGCCAATCCCGAACTTACCGTCTTTGCAGTGGGCGGTGACGGCGACGGTTTGGCCATTGGCGGCGCTCATCTGCCTCATATTGCCCGAAGGGACATTAACGTTAATTACATTCTTTTTGATAATTCCATATATGGTCTTACAAAAGGCCAGCCATCACCCAGTTCACCACCAGGATTTACAACCAAGGTTTCCCCTGCCGGAAGCACGGAACAACCCCTTAACGCCACACTATTGGCATTGTCCTATGGTGCGACATTTGTCGCCCGGCTTTTTGCCGGTGATCCTGAAGGAATAACAGCCGCTTTAATTGAAGGTATCAAGCATCCCGGCTTTGCTTTTTTCCATGTGTACACTTCCTGTGTCACCTTTGATAAGCAGTTTAAGACCTGGGACCACCTTAAGAAGTGGGTTCATCCTTTACCCGAAAATTATGATTCGTCAAATCATGCCCAGAGTATCGCCCACGTACTGGAAGATGATTATAGTATGGGTATACTTTACAGGAAACAGGATTCGTAATAAGGCACATTCAGCAGTTTATTTTTGAACAGGCTGCTAATGGAGGTCGACATGGGAAAAACAGTGGATGTGAAGAATATCGGGCTACGCGGGGTAACTGTCGCCGACACAAAGGTGAGCTTTATTGACGGAGAAAAAGGAATCCTCATTTATCGAGGTTATCGCATTGAGGACCTGGCTGAAAAATCAACCTTTCCGGAAGTTGCATATCTGCTTTTACAGGGGAATCTGCCCAACAAGAAGCAACTGGCCGGTTTTAGCGAAGAACTGCTGAAAGCAAGAGAGATTCCCGATCAGATTTATGAAGGCATGAAACAATACCCTGCCGAAGCCCTCACCATGGATATCCTTCAATCCTCGATTTCAACACTCGCAATGTATGATCCTGAACTTGAGGATGATACACGAGAGGCCAATGTCAGAAAAGCCACCAGACTTATAGCCCGGCTGCCGATAATAGCGGCAGCATGGCATAGAATCAGGAAAGGGTTGGCCCCTCTTTCGTCCGATGATTCGCTTTCTCATGCGGCTAATTTTCTCTGGCTGCTCCATGGAGAAACACCGAGTGAGGAAGTGGCACGTGATCTTGATATCTGCCTTGTTCTTCATGCTGATCATACCTTTAACGCCTCTACCTTTGCCTGTCGTGAGGTTGTTTCAACAAAAGCCCATATTTATGCAGGAGTGGCTGCAGGTGTCGGCGCATTGTCCGGAAGCCTGCATGGCGGAGCTAACGCAGAAGTCATGAAAACTCTCCTGGCACTGGAGGGTGAGAATGACATTGCCGGCTGGGTCAGGGAGAAACTCGACCGTCATGAACGGATCATGGGAATGGGACATGCTGTGTATAAAACCATGGATCCAAGGGCAATAATTTTAAAAGAGATGGCCCAGCGCCTGGCGAAGACCACCGGTATGGGAAAATTGGTTGAACGGTCTATGCAGATTGAGAAAACTGCCCTTGAAGAATTTGAAAAACGGGGTAAATCTCAGATAAAACCGAATGTCGATTTTTACAGCGCCACAGTTTATCATCAGATGGGTATCCCTCTGGACCTCATGACGCCTATTTTTGCCATTTCGAGAGTGGCAGGATGGACCACTCATATCATTGAGGAAAAGACAGGTGAAGCCCAGGAAAAACCGGCTCTTTACCGGCCAAAAGCTGAGTATGTGGGCACATATTGTGGATTAATGGGCTGCACATATACCCCCCCGAGTTAGTGCCTTTGCTCATGGCAATAGCCGCAGGAGTCAGAAAGATGAAGTCCGAGGACATCAGACAAATAGTGAAAAGCCGCTACAGCAAATTTGCTGAAACAGGTGGCAACAAGGAATCCTGCTGACCTAGCAAGCAACAACCCAGTTCGGGTTATGCTGTTGACCAAGGGCTCTATAGCGAGGAATCTCTTTCCTCTATCCCAGAGATTGCTCTCAATCTTTCCCGTGGTTGTGGCAACCCCACTGGTTTCGCAGGTCTCCAAGTCGGCAATGTGGTTGTGGATTTCGGTTGTGGTGGTGGGATAGATGTCATTTTGGCTGCACAAACGGTCGGGCAACAAGGCAAGGTGGTCGGAATCGATTTCGCGCCTCAGATGATCGAACGAGCGAAGCTAGCTGTCGCAGAAGCGGGCTTGCAGGACAGAGACATTGAACTGCGTGTCGCAGAGTTGGAGAGTTCGCTG
>JAUWDC010000063.1 GCA_030608985.1 Desulfobia sp.
ATTTTGGATTGCGGATCGGAATCTCATTACGACCGCTACCTGTAAAAAACATCCAGCCCCTCTTTCCGAAATCTAAAATCCGAAATCCGAAATAATTTGTTCCAACCACAGTCACACAAAAATTTTGCCGTCAGGCCCCTCTCTTCAAGCGCAGTCTTGGGCAAAGCTACCCAAATGAACGGGCTAACCCGTGTAAAGTCGGAACAAGAAAACTTTGCAAAAATAACACCATTAAAATAAGTATTATTGGTGAAAAGTCCATACCAGCAGTAGTCGTAAAAGGTATAAATCGCCTAATTCTTGAAAGAAGCGGCTCTGTCACATCATGCAGAAATCGAACAATGGGATTATACGGATCAGGATTTACCCAGGAAATAATGGCCCTGCCGACAATAACCCACATATAGGCTCCCAAAACAAAATTAATCATATTTGCCAGGGCGTTAATAAAATTAGCTACCACAAACATTAATTACTCCTCGAATGCGACAAAGATTGTATGTAAGAGTTCAGAGTTTTACCCAGGTTTAAAGCCCTGGTGAACTGTTACGATTGTATAGAGTTAAGAGCCATTCAGCCCTTCAGTTAAACTTATGCATATACGCTTAAGAGCTCGACCGGCCCTGCTGTCCGGCTCTGTCTGCAGAAAAGGCTTTTGGCTTCGTATTGCTCGAACCACAGCATTGTCCCGTGGAATGGCTCCGAGAAATTCAGGTTTAATGTCTAAAAATTGAGCCAATACCCTTTCCATATTCGAAAATATTGCTTTCCCTTCTTTCCCACTCTGCACCTGATTCACAATAAGAAGAAAATTCTTTTTATCATAGCGAGTTGTTAAAACTTTCATAAGGGCATACGCATCCGTCATGGATGTAGGATCTGGAGAGAAAATGATGCAATGGCTATTCACCCAGTTATTAAACCAAAGCACTGATTCACCAATACCGGCCGCAGTATCAACGAGCACATAGTCAAAATTTCCAGTGACACCCTCCAGGGCTTTCAAAAGAAGCTCCTGGTCCTCACGTGACAACCTGGTCATCTCAGGAACTCCTGAGCTTGCCGGCAAAACAAAAAATCCAGGTGAAATTTCGACAAGGGTGTCCCTTAAGTCACGCCCATCTTCAACAGTTTCCCGTATTGTATGACGGACGTCAAGACCCAGCACCACATCCACATTGGCAAGCCCTAAATCTCCGTCAATCAAGAGTACTCGCTTCCCCTCCCGAGAAAGGCACACAGCAATGTTCACGGCAACAGTTGTCTTGCCGACACCACCTTTGCCGCTGCTGAAACTTATTATATGGGGTCCACTCTGCAGCGCCATTATTTATCAGCACCTCCTCCCTGTTTCAGAAAACTGAAAAGCTGTGCCCGTTCCTCCGGCGAAACCTGGCATGAACCTTTTCGGGCAAGAGAATTTTTACCGGCAGGAACGCTGTGGCCTGATAATCTAGAAATTGTTGAAATAAGAAAATTCTTCCTCGTTTCGGGAAGTTGGACATCAAAAAGAAAGAGTCCCTGCCACCATTCTCCTCCATCTGTTAACCGGACATGTTCCAATGGATAATCAGCAGCCTCCTTTTCCAGCCGCTGGAAAAGATCTTTTATTTTTTTACGGTGAGCCACAGTACAGAACCTTAAACATCTCAGGAGATTTTACTTCCCGGAGTAACTGAGCCGGAAACACCTGTCAACATGAGATTGTCACCATCCCTGGCAGCCAGAACCATGCCATGGGAGACAACCCCCATAAGTTTTACCGGTTTCAGATTGGCAACAATGATTACTTGCCTGCCAATAACATCTTCCGGTGTGAAATGCTCTGCTATACCGGCGACAATGATTCTTTCCTCGGGCGACTTAACGGTTAATTTAAGCAGTCGGTCAGATTTCTTAACCTTCTCAGCGGCAACAATCTCTCCGACGCGAAGATCCAATTTTTTGAAATCATCAAAAGAAATCAGCTCTGTTTCTTCCTTTTTTTGAGATTTTTTATGGGTAGCAGGCTTTTGGCTATCAGCCTGTTTTTTTAACTCTTCAAGATCAAGACGGGGAAAGAGGGACTTGATGCGCTTTACTTCTAAACCAGGCTGGAGCAAGCCCCATTGTCCCAGCTCAGCAAGATCTCCGTCATTCTTCAGATTCAAGGCATCAAACATCTTTTCAGCCGTATGCGGCATGACAGGTTGAACAGTGAGAGCAATAAGTCGCAGCGCCTCAAGAAGATGGTAGAAAACCGTATCCAGTCGTTGGCGATTCGCAGGGTCTTTGGCAAGCTCCCAAGGCTCAGTGGAAACAATATACTTATTAGCCTTACTGATCAGGGCCCAGATCGCCTGCAGGGCTTTATGAAAGGAAAAATCATTCATTTCCCGCTGATATGCTGCCATCATTTCTTGAGCAGCATCAGCAAGCTGATTGTCAATTTCCTGAGGGTCGCCCGGTTCAGGAACTTTTCCCCCTGCAAATTTCTTCACCATGGTCAGGGAACGACTAAAAAGGTTACCCAGATCATTAGCAAGATCGGCATTCTGTCGGGCAACCACGGCCTCCGGTGTATATCCCGAATCCAGGCCAAAAGACATGTCCCGCAGGAGAAAATAACGGACGGCATCCACGCCGAATCGTTCGGCCATTTCAACTGGCCGCACAACATTTCCCAGACTTTTACTCATTTTTGTTTCGCCAATCTTCCAATACCCATGTACATGGAGTTTCCTATAAGGCTCTAACCCCATTGCTTTCAGCATTGTCGGCCAATAAATTGCATGGGGCTTGAGTATATCCTTGGCAATGACATGCTCTGCCACCTGCCAATATTTTTCAAATTCTTCTCCATCGGGGTAACCGATACCGGTTAAATAGTTTATCAGGGCATCAAACCAGACGTATGTGACGAAACGATCATCAAAAGGAAACGGTATACCCCAGGTCACTCGGCTTGTTGGCCGCGATATGCATAAATCCTCCAAGGGTTCTTTCAGGAAGGAAAGCACTTCATTGCGATAGCGTTCAGGGGTAATAAAATCAGGATTTTTCTTAATATGATCAATGAGCCATTCCTGATAATTTCCCATACGGAAAAAATAATTCTGCTCGCGGATTTCTTTTGGTAACGTCAAATGATCCGGGCATTTATCGTCAACCAGCTCTTTCTCCGTCAGGAAACGTTCACATCCTTTACAATAGAGGCCTGAATACTCATCAAAATAGATATCTCCCTGATCATACACCTTCTGGAGAATTGCCTGAACAGTCTGGATATGATCCGCATCTGTGGTGCGAATAAAAACGTCGGGTTCGATGGTCAAAACAGGCCATGCTTCCCGAAACAGTCCACTGATTTTGTCAACGTATTCTTTAGGGGAAACACCAGCGTCTTCAGCGGCCTGGATAATTTTTTCCCCGTGCTCATCAGTTCCTGTTTGAAAGCGTACATTATCTCCGCACAGTCGTTTATATCTGCTGTATGTGTCTGCCACAATAGTGGTATACGCATGACCTAAATGAGGCTGCGCATTTACATAAAAAATCGGCGTTGTTATATATGTATTCATTTTCTCCTACCTTTCACTCCTCTTCCCTTCTTGGTAGGTTTATCTTTCTTGCTGGATGAAGATTTACGGGCATGACTTATTTTTTTCGGTCGTAATGAGCGTTTCATTACAGCCTCCCACTCCTCCCTCGCCAAGACTCTTTGCTTTTCAGGATTATCCAGCTCCTGCACGGTGACTGTTTCTTCCAAAACATTACAATGGGTCACTTTACATGGTGTTTTATCAACAATCAGTTGCTTGCCGGGCCTGGGCATATTCTTTTTTGTTTCACGATAGGTGTCATACTCATAGGTGAGACAGCACAAAAGACGATTGCATATTCCTGAAATTTTAGAAGGATTCAGAGGCAGGTTCTGCTCTTTGGCCATTTTAATGGAAACGGGTGCAAATGTATTGATATACGAAGAGCAGCACAATTCACGACCGCAGCAGCCAATGCCACCAATCATTTTGCTTTCGTGACGTACTCCTAGCTGACGCATTTCTATCCGGGTCCGAAACTCCTGAACAAGATTTTTGACGAGTTGTCTAAAATCAACCCGGCTTTCAGCTGTAAAATAAAAGATTATTTTGCTGCCGTTAAAAAACCGCTCCACCCTGATCAACTTCATCGAAAGATCTAATTGAGCAATCTGCTGTTGACAGAAATCAAAAGCCTCACGCTCCTGCTCCATCAACCTTTCGTATCTGCTGTTTTCTTCTCTATTGGCCCTTCTCTGGATGACAACGATATTTTTTTCCTTTTCGTTTCCCAGCGTTATTTCGATAGGCGGTCCTACGCCGATGACCCTTGCCGGCTCCAGGTTATGATCTGTTTGCACCATAACTGTTTCATCCGCCTTAAGGTTCTGGATACGCGAAACACAAAAAGATATTTGCTCGTTTTTCCTGAACTGTATTCGATAATTACTCGAAGGTTTGGAAATAGATTTTTTATCTGAACTATCCTGATCCATAATTATGATAATTTTTATATTTTTTGTGGCAAAATCTTTATTAGATAGTGCCTTAAGTGACTAAAATGATCTAAAATAAAAATACTCTCTGATCAGACAATTCCTTAACTTTAGCTCACTTTAGGCACTTGCAACTTTAGACACTTCCCGGCTTGTCCGGGCAAGGACTATACCATCAAAGCATGTCAAAGAAAAGAACTTCACATACAAGGGTACGGGTACAATTACTTTGCAGTTGTTTGCGGGCGGTAGCTATTGAAGAGATATGCCTTGTAAGCGCTTCAATGCTCCAACGCTGAACCGCTGATGGCAGCAAATCTAAAACATCTCTGCTTATTACCTGTCCTCCTAGACCCTTTCCTGCAAGAATAACATCACGAATCCAAATGGAAAGCAGGTCAAGCAGTTCATCCACATCTTCTTTCATTCCGGCTGTCTCTTCAGCTAATTCAAATATTGCTTCTACACTATCAGGATGATCTGGAGAAAGATGAAGTAATTGCTCAACTATTTTTCGCCGAAAAGAAAGCAAATCCTCCTTGAGAAACTTCCTGGCACGCCCCAGGCTTCCTTCAGCAACTGCAGCAAGGGTCGCCGCAGTCTCCTGCTCGACACCATCTTTTTGGAGTTCAAGAGCTAATTCTCCATAATTGAGAGAATAAAAAGGAATGATCTGGCAGCGGGACAGTATGGTCGGCAGAATATCACCTGCTTCATCTCCGGTGAGGATGAAAACCGTTTGCTCGGGAGGCTCCTCAAGTATTTTGAGCAAACTATTTGCCACCTCTTTGCGCCGCATAGTGGAATGAATGTCCGGAATGAGAATAACTCTATACCTGGCCTCAAAAGGAGGAAAGGTTATATCTTTCTTGAGCTCCCTGATCTGGTTGATTTTGATAGCTGCCCCCTGGGGTTCCACATAAATCAAGTCCGGATGATTTCCCGAAGTAAACTTCCGGCAGGAAGAACAGAAACCACATACATCTCCAGAAGATGGCGATAAACAATTTATATATGCCGCAAATGACATGGCCAGGGTCTTTTTTCCGACTCCAGCAGGACCTCGAAACAGATAGGCATGACCTGTTCTGTCCCGTTCAAAAGAGATCTTCAGAATTTTTTTTGCCCTATCCTGACCTATTATGAATTCCAGGAATATATTCATCGCCATGTCTTATTAAAACTACATATTCTTAAAATAAAGATGGTTGTTTCACTCCCGGCACAGGAGTTTCACTTTCCTGCCGGTTCCTCGTTAATGGTTCTTCCTTGGTATCGATAATTTCATTTCCGGTCAGGTAAAGAAATCGCTCCATGAATCTCTGGTATTCACTCCACTGATATCCAGGCTTATCCACCTGTGAGCTGAGACGCTCCACGTAATTTATCTTGGAGTCCAGATCATCGAGAAAGTTGAGTATAAAAGCCTCATGAAGCATGGGTAAACTGGGGGAGCCAAATTCATATCGACCATGATGGCTTAAAATGAGATGCTCAATCCTCATGGCAATATCCTCAGGAAATTCCTTCAGCTTGGCGATATGCTCATGCAGCATCTCAACGCCTATGACCATATGGCCCACAAGACGACCTCTATCCGTATAGTCAAAAGGAGGGACAGGGTAGGAAAACTCCTTTATCTTACCAATATCATGAAGAATTGCCCCGGAAATGAGCAATGAACGATCAATAGAAGGGTAAAGACCGGCGACCATATCTGCCAGACGGGTTACATTAAGGGTATGCTCAAGCAAGCCGCCCAGATAGGCATGATGCATATTTTTTGCTGCAGGGGCCTGATAAAAATCATCGGTAAAGGTGCTATCCTTAAGAAAATGAAGAAGAAGTTTCTTAAGATGTGGATCTGCTATACTCTTTACAATCTCAAGCAGTTCTGCTGCCATTTGAGCTATATTGCATGAAGTTGCTGGTGCAAACTGTGTCAAATCCACTTCATTGTCAGCAATCTTATGCAGGGAATTGATCTTCAACTGGATTGCGCCCTTGTAACTCTGGGCCTGACCAACCAGGCGAACAACTCTTCCTGGAGGACATTCTTTCTCCCAGCGATCAGCATTATCCCACACCCTGCCGGTCAATGTCCCTGTTTTATCCATGACATGTATTGTCAGGTAAGGCTTTCCCGCTCTGGTCTCAGCCTTGGCCATCTCGCTGACCAAAAACAGGCCCTCAACTTTCTGGCCATCCTTAATATTTTCTACACAATCCCCCTTCTCCATCTCCACCTCGTATCTTTATGTAATTCAGTATAATTTCTATAGTTTAAAACTTGT
>JAUWDC010000141.1 GCA_030608985.1 Desulfobia sp.
CAAAATCCTTGGCCTTTTTATTACAGAAGGATTTTTGCTTGGTATTTTAGGTACTGTAATAGGAGTTGTTATCAGCCTGATCAGTATCACTGCTATGAATGCTTCCCAAATCAGTTTTGATTTTGGCAGGCAGACCGGACTGCTTCTATCACCAACCATTTCAGCTGGTGAGGTGATTACTGTAGCCGTTATAGTTATTGCTATAGCTGTTGCCGCAAGCCTCCGGCCAGCGTATAAGGCATCAAAAATGGATCCAATTACTGCTTTACGGCATGTATAATAACAGGTATCAGGTCTCAGGTTTGGGGTCTCGATGATTTTACATTATCAGCATTTGATTCAACTATTACAAACAAGGGTAATATATGAATAACAGACTGACACGAAATACGATTTTCATGACCATACTTACTTTTGCCCTTGCTGGCGTATTTGCCATGCAGGCCCAGGCGCTTGATGGCACTGAAATCCTCAGTCAGGTTGACAGAAATTTGCAACCGGAATCATACGAGATGTACCGAAAGCTGATTAATGTCGAACCCGATGGTAGTAAAAAAGAATTTGTCCTCTATTCAGTAAAAAAAGGTCAGGACAAGATGGTGGCTCTGTTTCTTTCTCCTGCAAGTGAGAAGGGAAGATCCACCTTGAGGCTGAATGACAACATGTGGCTGTATATTCCCAACGTGGGGAAACCCATCCGCATTACCAGTTTGCAATCTGTAGTCGGTGGCGTCTTTAACAATTCAGATATCCTGCGCCTTGATTACAGTGCTGAATATGATGTCAACGGCATTACCGATGAAGGAGAGACATATCTTCTTGACCTGAAGGCTAAAACAAATGCCATCGCTTATGATCGTCTCAGCATGAAGGTTGACAAGAAAACAATCGTACCGACAACAATTGAGTGTTATGCGGCCAGCGGCATGCTGATTAAAACCTTGTACTACAAGGAACCTAAGGATTTTGGTGACGGCCTGGTTCGTCCTTCTGTCTTGGAGACGGACAGCCCGCTCTACAAGGGCTATAAATCAGTAATGATCTATGCAAAAATCAACAAAAAGGAACTGGCCGACGAAATCTTTTCCCTGAACTATCTGTCCAGGGTGGATGAACTGCGATAAGTATCATCGAATATTGAAAGAGGAAAATCATGACTGCACTACCTGCAAAAACAACACTCTCCCAGAAGCTTGTTGATCAGTTCAACTTGCTTTGGTTCATTATGGCCCTTGGCTTCGGCGGTACAAGTATTGCCGGATTTGCCTTTCTTAATAATACAATGGTAAGGAATCCACCATTAAAAGGCCTCCTCTATGTTGATAAGATTAATGAATTTGCTGCCAATATGGGGGGAATCTACGCCGTACTCTCAAGCTACATGCAGGTGCATATGATACTTTTTGGAGTGATGCATCTTGTCACTCTTTTTGCCTGTACCATATTGTATTTTAAATGGCGCCGAAAATACCCTCAGAAATACCAGGACCTGCTGAATGACACCAATAGAAATTCTGTTCTCATTGCACCGGTACTTGCTTTTGGTATGGCTTTTAACGTTTTTCTGGTTCTGGGCTATGTATATATCGACTGGATGCGGATCAATGTTCAACTTATTCTTCCCTATGCCGCAGGTGTATATGGCCTGCTCTGGATTTGGACAATAGCTGTGGCCGTTCGTTTGCAAGCACAGGCACTTCAAAAAGGGTTTGATGTGGATAAAATGCATTTCGGCTGGCTGCTTATTCCATTTGCCCTTGGGATGACAACAGTCACTGGAACAGGAATTTCCTATCTTGCCCACGGTGGACTTGCCGACTTTGTATTTTTTCTTTCCATTACGAGTTTCACCATGGCATTGTTTCTCCTCATCGTAAAACTCTTCAGCCTGTTCAAGTCTCACTATGCAAAGGGTTTACCTGAAAAAATAGAATTTCTCCCAGCTTTTTTTGTGGTCGTGCCGATTATTACTATTCTAACTATTTCACTGCTTCGTTACGGTTATTATTTTCAGCATAAATTCCATGTTCAGTTGCCGGCTGCTCTTTTCGCCTTCGTTGTTACAGCTGGATTTGGCCTCATGACATGGTATATGATTCTTGGTTTATTTCTGCTGCGTGACTATTTTAAAAACTATCTATTCAGCAAAAGCTATTTTGACGAATCCCAGTGGGGCTTAATCTGTCCAATGGTCGCTTACGCTGTTCTTTCTACCTTTGTATACAAGCACGGCATGGCCTACACGTTGACAATGGGAGTAACCCTGTCGTTTATGATTCTTGATGTAATTGTACTCACTACCATGATTGTTCGACAGTATGCCAAAATCCAACGAGAGGACATCACACAAACTTAATTCCTCTGGTTAACAAATTCATGTCTCGCACTTATTATAATGGAATTCTGCTCTGTTTCCTGGCAGGTTTCATGCTTGCCACCTCTCCGTGTTCCGCCCAGGATGAATTCACCTTTGATCTGGAAGAATTTGAGAAAAAGAACTTGGAGTGGGGCGGCTATGCTGAATTCAAGTGGGAGCATATGGATATCAACCAGGGATCTGCATTCAGCTTGCTGAATTTCATGGATGAACCCCGCTCAACATTTGACCGGTACAAGGGAACCCTTCAGATTGATGGCAGTTATTCATACGGAAAAACAACCTTCAACTGGATCCTTCAGGCTTCAGGGCAACAGGATGATATCGGCTGGTATGACACTGCAGATGTTTTCGAAGCCTATGCCAGTCTTAGACCGAGTCCTCTGCTCACTGCTTCAATAGGAAAAAAATCCTATAAATGGGGAAAAGGATATGCCTGGAACCCTGTAGGATTTCTGAACCGGTTAAAGGACCCAAACAATCCGGAAGAGGCTCTGGAGGGGTATATTACAGCCGAACTTGATCTTATAAAGAGTTTTTCCGGCTCCCTGCAGACAGTGGCCCTTACCGTTGTTGCCCTGCCTGTCTGGGACGATGTCAACGATGATTTTGGGGAAGTAAACAATGTCAACCTTGCAGCAAAACTATACTTCCTCTACAAAGACACTGACATAGACCTTATCATGTATACCGGCAACAGCCGATCCCGCCGCTATGGCCTTGATTTTTCCAAAAATCTGGCGACAAACTTTGAAATCCACGGCGAATTATCCTATACGCCGGATCAAAGATCCATTCTGCTCGACTCAGACGGTACAGTTTCACTACAGGAGGATTCCGCTCTCTCAGGACTTATTGGTATCCGATATCTTTCTGAAAACGATATAACAAGTATTATTGAATACTATCACAACGACGCCGGCTACACTGAGACGGAAATGGATCGTTTTTATCAACTCATCGAGGATGGAGGGGGCCAGTTGTCAGGGCCCGTGATTGATACACTTCTGGATAAAGCCCGCGAAATCAGCCTGAAAGGGTATGGCAGACCGCAACCAGGACGCAATTACATCTATGGCCGCTTCACCAAGAAGGAGCCATTTGATTTTCTCTATCTGACTCCAGGCCTTACAACAATCTTCAACCTGGACGACGAGAGCTATTCAATAAGCCCGGAGGTTGTCTATACTGGTTTCACCAACTGGGAGCTTCGCATGCGGTTCACCTCTCTTCAGGGTCCTTCGTTTACAGAGTATGGAGAAAAAATGAACAGCAACAAACTTGAGTTCAGGGTACGCTATTTTTTCTGATCCAGACCGGCCACAAAAGCTGACATATCTTTTCTGATCTGTTGGTACCGTTCACTGCTGAGTCCTGCACCGAGAGCAACGATTTCCGCCATTTCACTTGTCAGAAAATCACCGGGGCCGTGGGCATCGGCATTGACGGCAAGTTTGGCACCGGTTGCCATGGCCATTTTTGCGACATGACCATTAGTTAGCGAATGACCTTTACGTCCTGATAATTCAAGAAAAATTCCCTTTTCAGCAGCCAGGTCGGCGTCTTCCCTGGTGATAAACCCGGGATGGGCCAGGACATCGATATCGGCCAGGAGCGATGCATGATTTGTTCCCGGTTTAACTGGTTCGACAACACTCTCACCATGAGCAACTATAACCTTGGCACCAAGTTTTCTGCACTCGACAGCAAGTTCCGCTATCAGTTCCGGAGGGACATGGGTTAATTCTATCCCCGGAAGAAGTTTTGTCTCGCTATATTGGTTCAGATCGGCAGCGGCCTGCACTATACGGGGAATAATGAAATCAATATTTGATGAATCGGCATGGTCGGTGAGGGCGATGGCCTCGTACCCAAGAATCTCAACCCGGCGCAGATGTTCCGCCGGTACCAGTTCGCCGTCACTGAAAAAAGAATGTGTATGGAGATCGATCATGATAAAGGTATAAGGTCAAAGGTTTAAGGTTTAAGGTGAAGAAGCTTCAAGATCTCCCCTCAATGAATTATAACATGCTTCCGTAATCTTCACGGTAACGAGCTGGCCTGGGGTGAAGATATCATTACTTTCAAAATTAACGGTGTGATTGGTTCTACTGCGCCCGCACCACTGGCCATCAACCTTACTTTTCCCCTCTATCATCAGTTCCATGGACTGTCCGACATACTCCAGATGGCGTTCCATAGTAATTTCTTTTTGCCGATTCTGAAGAATGGCAAGCCGCCTGGCCTTTTCTTCTTCGGAGACAGTTTCTTCAAAATCACATGATTGAGCAGGCGGTCTGCTGGAATATTTGAAGGAAAAGGCGCCATGATAGCGTACTTTTTCCAGCAGATCCATTGTGGCCTGAAAATCCTCTTCTTCTTCAGAAGGAAAACCCACAATGATATCTGTGGTCAAGGCAATGTCAGGACTGTATTCCCTTAATTTATCAACTTTTTCCAGATAGGTCTCTATTGTATATTTCCGGTTCATCTTTTTCAGAACCTTGTTAGATCCTGACTGGACAGGAATGTGGAAA
>JAUWDC010000233.1 GCA_030608985.1 Desulfobia sp.
AAATGTATCTGAAAATAATAATTGAGGAGTGGGGTTATGATGAGAAGGAGAAAGGCACCTGTCTGGACAAGAAGACGCCATCTGCGAATACGCTGTTTATGGGGTCTGTTTTCCTGATTTACCAAGCCGATCTATGCTCCCTATCCTTTTTTGGAATCAGTACACGAAAAAACATAGATCACCATTTTACTATGGCGCTGGCAAATAACGGCTCAATATTAATTGCCTTCTCACCGTTTTCAGCAGTAAAAGGACAGGCATGGGTGCAGATACCGCAGCCCGTGCAATGGTCTTCGAGCACCACCGGCTTCAACTCCTCATCAAGCATAATAGCTTGATTTTTGAAAGGACAGACATCATAGCATGTCCGACAAAGCGTTCTTTCTTGCCACGCGAAGCACTGATGCTTGTTGACAACCGCCAAGCCCATTCGTGTCTGTTCCTGGCTGATCTTCTGCAATGTTCCGGTGGGACAGACCTGGACACATTTCATGCAGAGATAGCAGGGAACATTTTCAGCAAAAATAAGAGGCGTGCCGGCATAGACCCCGCTTCGAAAATCCAGGGGAATAATTGACTTGTAGGGACAAACCTCTACACAGCGTCCGCAGCGAATACATTTCCCGGCGAAAATCTCCTCAGGAACGGCCCCGGGTGGACGCAGCCTGTTACGTGTTACCGGCGAACTTAATAATTTTTTTGCCCGCACAGGTGCTGGCAACATTAGCAAACAGGCTGTACCGGAAAGAATTTTCAAAAAAGAACGTCGCTTCACGCAGGAATCTCAGTCGCTGTATCGCGGATAGAGTGAAACAAATCGAGGCCGGTAGTGTTAGATTCACTCTCCCCTTCATCTTCAACATTGATATAGGTAAGCCCCACCGTTAAAACGAACTCAAATTTATTGAGATCATCGACAATCCTCTGCATCTCTTTGGAGGTTTCGGTATCAATTACCGCGACAATATTTCCCTTGTCATCACTGCCATGCACTTCAAGATGAGAAATATCGGAGAGAGACTCCAAGGCCTCAATACTGTTTTCAGGGTCTATATTAATTATAAATCCGCCAATAGGCATATGTTTCCTCCCTAATTCAATACATAAAAAAAGAGCCACTTTAAGGGAAAATCGCACCTCAATGTGGCTCTTTTACGTCAACATGGATCATAAAAAGATTACACGACAAACGGTTTCAGAGCTTGAGGCCCGGAAACTCGTTTGATCTTCACCGCGCAGATTTTAAATTCAGGCTCTTTGGATCCTGGGTCAATGGCATCCTTGGTTACCTTGTTGATCATTCGGTCTGGGTGCATATCATGCCAGTAAACAAAAACCATTCCTTCAATAGGTCCTTCATATACCTTGGCAGGAAGAAGATTTGTCCCTCGCCGTGATGTCACCTCGACCATATCATTTGGCCTGATACCGAGCTTCTTGGCATCCTTAGGATTAACCTCCACATAGGC
The DNA here is from genome assembly GCA_030608985.1 of Desulfobia sp. Classification (GTDB taxonomy): domain Bacteria; phylum Desulfobacterota; class Desulfobulbia; order Desulfobulbales; family SURF-16; genus Desulfobia. Next base: position 1,470 of record JAUWDC010000233.1, read on the forward strand.
GTACGGATTTGCGCGCAACAGCTCAGGAATACGGCCTGTCATACTGGTTGTATGCCAATGATCAACAATGCGTCCTGTGGAAAGATAAAAAGGATACTCGGCATCCGGGACTTCTTCCGGAGATGCCTGAGCCCTGAGCCAGATCCACAGTTTCCGGTCCGGATGGGCATGACCATAAAACTGATAAGGTTTATCATCTTTTGCCTCACTGTCAGCCATGGGATCCAGGCCACGGACAAATTTCTTCACAGTCCCGCCTGTAAGGGCATACGTTTCCGTCGGGGCCGGCCACTGGACACCATCTGCCATCTGCTCCAATACTTTATACGTGGCGCCACGCAAATCACTATCACGACCCTTGGTCAACTTCTGAGTATATTCATCCCAGATTGCCTTGGGCAGATCATAATCCGGTTCCAGGCCTTCAAACGGCGCTATACACTGGGAAATAACAGGATCATTCATCTTCTCGGCAAGCTTCTTGGCCCATTCCCGGACAATCCATACTTCAGGCATGGCTCCCTTGGGAGCATCAAGCGCCTTTACCGTTATCTGAGAACGGCGTTCCGTGCAGCCATACACCCCGGTTTTCTCAAAATGGAAGGCTGTGGGCAATACCAGATTCGCCACTTCCGTTGTCAAAGTTGGAAAAATATCAGTACAGACTATAAAAACATCCTCCCGCTGCATACCTTTTGTATACAGGTTGGTATTAGGAAGACTCTGAACAGGGCTTGTGCAGTTTACCCAGAGGGCCTTTAATTTACCTTCATTGACGGCGGAAAACATAGCCATGGTATGCAGGCCTGGTTTGGGAGGGATACGTCCACGTGGAATGCCCCAGGCATCCTCAACCTGGTTACGCAATTTTTCTTTTTTTACCAGGCGATGACCAGGCAGGATATGGCAGAGCCCACCACCTTCGCGCACGCCGCCACAGGCATTAGGCTGACCGGTCATTGACAAACTGTCGGCTCCAGGCTTCATAAGCTGACCTGTGAGAATATGAAGGTTATGTATCAGGTTATTTGCCCAGACACCGCGTTTCCGTTGGTTAATTCCCATTGTCCACAACGACATGGTTCCTTTAGAGGTAGCAAACCAACGGGCAGTGGTACGAATCATTTCCGGAGTGATATTTCCTTTACAGATTCGAGCGGCTTTTTCAGGGGTGTAATCAGCGACAAACTTTTTATATGCCTCAAACTCTACAGAGACTTTCTTCCCCTGTTTAAACGTTACATAATCAGTAAGAAAAGCCTGATCATACAGATTTTCTTCAATGATTACATGCGCCATGGCATTGAGCAGGGCCAAGTCGGTTCCCGGATCAAACTGCAGGTGGAGATCGGCTATTCGTGAAGTCTGGGAGAACCTGGGGTCGGCATTAATAAACTTGACTGTTTTCTTGTTATCAAGCTTACGCCTCATAAGACGGCGAAAGATAACAGGATGGGCCTCTGCCAGGTTACTGCCGATAAGGAAAAAACAGTGCGCCTTCTCAATGTCAGCATAGCCTCCGATGGGTTCATCAGCTCCAAAGGAGGTAAGGTAGCCACCAACGGCGCTTGCCATACACAGTCGTGGATTTCCTTCAAAATTATTGGTTTGCAAACCACCACGGAACACTTTCTGGAAAATATATGTTTCCTCTGTTAATGCCTGGCCGGAACCATAATATCCCACGGCATTGTTGCCATCTTTTTTAACTGTATCTGCAAATTTTGATGCGGCAATATCCAGGGCCTTATCCCAGGATATCTCTTTAAATTTGTCCGTTTTCTTCTCCCGATACAGTGGCTTTGTCAAGCGATCGGGATGGTCCATGCATTTATAAAAGAGCATACCTTTCATGCAGACATAACCGAAATTAGTTCGGGAATCAGGTACACCTCTGAGTGCAACGGCTTTACCATTTTTCACTCCCAGATCCACTCGACACCCAGCGCCACAGAGCCGGCAGGTACCTCGGTGCCATGATTGGACATCAGCTGCCTCTGCAACACCCATCCTTTCATAAGGGAGATTCATCCCCACATAGGATGCCGCACTCAAGGCAGCAGTTTTCTTGAGAAATTCTCTTCTCGTCTGAGCCATGGTATCTATCCTCCTTATTTCTTAACTTTAAAGATATGGGCTGAATGACATTCCCAGCACGGTT
>JAUWDC010000186.1 GCA_030608985.1 Desulfobia sp.
GAGCCTGACAGCTGAGGCTTTCAAAATCTGTTTTATTGTGAGAATTTGTGGAAGAATGTACCATTATATCTGTTACAGATTGTCTATGTGTAAAGCTTCTTCGACAAGTTTTTTAATCTTTTCAGGAGCATCATCAGCTGAAAAAGAAAGGGTCTCACCGGTGGATCGAATTTTGATTTCAACCTGGCCATCCTTGGAGAAATTCTTACCAACATTAACCCGCAGAGGTATGCCTATAAGGTCTGCATCTTTAAATTTAATGCCAGGTCTTTCGTCACGGTCATCAATTATTGCTTCAATGCCATTATCAAGGCATTTTTGATATAATGCTTCGGCAGCATGAGTAATGTCTTCATCCTTGGTAGAAAGGTTTAATATCATGACCTGGAACGGAGCAATGGGCATTGGGAAAATCATTCCGTCTTTATCATGGTTTTGTTCTATGGCAGCAGCTACTATTCTACTGACTCCAATACCATAACACCCCATAATAAAATATTTTTCCTCTCCCTGGCTGTCAAGAAAGGTGGCTTTTAATGATTCACTATATGAAGTTCCAAGTTTGAAAATATGGCCAACTTCAATCCCTTTAGTAAGTTCAAGTGGACCGGCACATTTGGGGCAGAGATCTTGTTCTGTGACTGTTCTTATGTCACCAATTGCATCTATTTCAAAATCTCTTTCAAGATTGGCATTGAGCATATGATAGTTTTTTTCATTAGCACCTATGGCAAAGTTTCTCATTTGTCCTACTTCCTGGTCTGCCACCTTTTTTATACCTAGGCCTGCTGGTCCAAGATAACCGGTTGGGACCCCGGTGGCGTCGAAAACTTCCTTGTCATCGGCCAGCCTGATTTCGTCAGCATTTAACAGATTCTGAAGTTTTACTTCCTGTACCTCGTGATCTCCTCTGAGTAAAACTGCCACAGGGGTACCATCAACAATATAAATAAGAGTTTTCACGAGCTTGTCAGGAGTGATGTTTAAAAAATCACACACCGCGACTACCTTTCGTTTTCCTGGAGTTTCAATTTTTTCCAGATCTTTCATTTCTGCATTGTCTGAAGGAGATATTGCAGCCTGAGCCTTTTCCATATTGGCAGCATATGAACAATTACGGCATGTCACTATTGTGTCTTCTCCAGTGTCTGCAAGGACCATGAACTCATGAGAAAAACTGCCGCCAATAGTGCCCGAGTCAGCGTCAACCGCACGAAACTTCAAACCACATCTGGAAAAAATTTTATGGTAGGCCACATTCATTTTTTCATAGGTTTCTTCAGCTCCTGATTCAGTTGCATCAAAACTGTAACCGTCTTTCATTATGAATTCCCGACCTCTCATCAGCCCGAAACGTGGACGTATTTCGTCACGAAATTTTGTCTGAATCTGATACAGATTAATTGGCAGATCTCTATAAGAGTGTAAGTTTTTTCTCACTAAATCGGTAATAACTTCTTCATGGGTCGGACCGAGGCAGCTTTCTCTATCGTGTCTATCTGTAAAACGAAGGAGTTCTGCTCCATATTTCTGCCAACGGCCGGATTCCTTCCATAAGTCAGAAGGTTGTACCATGGGCAACAATAACTCCTGGGCACCTGCCAGGTTCATTTCTTCCTGGACAATTTTTTCCACTTTTCGTATGGCTGCCAATCCAAGTGGAAGATATGAATAAATCCCAGAGGCCAGTTTTCTTATATATCCTCCTCGAAGCATAAGTTTATGACTGACCACTTCCGCATCGGCGGGTGATTCTTTCAGCGTAGGAATAAGCATTTTTGAAAATCGCATAATGGAATCCTTTTGTGGAAGATAGGGAATTTGTTTTAAAATCAGAAAGAACGAAGAATAGAGTAGGGGTTAGTGTTGATTCATTTCGTCAAGTTCTCTGATAAAGACATCGAATAATTCTTCTTCTGCAACCTTTTTGTATAATTTACCCTTTTTGAAAATAATCCCGACACCATTACCTCCAGCAAGCCCGATATCGGCTTCTTTTGCTTCACCGGGACCATTGACGACACAACCCATAACAGCAATTTTAAAGGGTGTTTTGATTGTTTGAATATATTTTTCTACTTTTTCGGCCAGGCCGAAAAGATTAATCTGACAACGACCGCAGGTGGGGCAGGAAATAAGTTCAGGACCACGCTCCCTGATGCGGAGAGAACGGAGCAGTTCATAAGCAACACGTATTTCTTCGACAGGATCACGGGTTAATGAGATCCTGAAGGTGTCACCGATACCATCGTACAGCAGCAAGCCCAGAGCAACACTTGATTTAACAGTTCCGCCAATAAGTCCTCCAGCTTCAGTGACCCCAAGATGGAGAGGATAATCTGTTTGACTGGAGAGCAGCCGATAGGCGTCAACAGTATTTAAAACGTCAGACGATTTAATGGAAATTTTCATCTCATAAAAATGAAGATTTTCAAGGAGTCTGATGTTTTTCAAAGCACTGGCTACAAGAGCTTCTGGAGTAGGTCTTCCGTATTGTTTGAGAATATCTTTTTCAACAGAACCTGAATTCACGCCAACCCGAATAGGTACCTGGTGAGCTTTGGCAGCATCAACAACTTTAGCCAGTTTTTCCGGTCCACCTATGTTCCCGGGATTAATTCGTATACCCTGGGCACCGCTTTCCATACTCGCTATTGCCAGTCGATGATCAAAATGAATGTCTGCAATAAGCGGTATCTTTATTTGATCACGAATAGATGTAATAGCTGCTGTCGCATCGAGATCGAGTACTGCTACGCGTATAATTTCACACCCTGCGTCTTCGAGTTCTTGGATCTGGTTAACAGTGGCGGATATATTTCGCGTGTCGGTGTTTGTCATGGACTGAACACATATAGGAGCATTCCCGCCAATGGCAACATCGCCGACCATTATTTGTTTTGTTTTTTTCCTTGTAATCATGGCGGCGAAAGTATACCCGTTTTCTATTGTTGTGTTAAGGTCTTTCTCCATTGAATAAACCCTTTTGTCCTGATACTATACGGCAATGAAATATCTTATCTCATTAGTAGGCATGGTGTTAATATTAGAAGCTCTGCCATATGTAGCCTGCCCAGATGCCATGCAGAAATGGTTGAAACAATTGTCCGAGATGAACCCTGGCGTTCTCCGGGTTCTTGGTTTGCTGGCTATGGGAATTGGCCTTCTTCTCTGCTATATAACACAGCGCACTGACCTTATTTAGGTGCTTATGGATCTGCCTTCTCAATATAATCTTGACTCATACCACTACGATCTTCCAGAAGAAAGCATAGCCCAACATCCTGCTGATCATCGTGACCAGTCTCGACTTCTTGCATATGACAGTGTTACAGGGCAAATAACCGATCAGACTTTTTCGGATATAATAGATTATTTTCAGCCGGGTGATCTTGTCGTCGTTAATGACACGAAAGTTTTTCCTGCTCGGTTGATAGGAAAAAAGGAAACCGGCGGCCGTGCTGAATTTCTTGTCCTCGAATACCCCAATACCAGCATTTCTCTCTTAGAGAAAAACTCAGATTATAAATCTCAGGTTGAGGTGGTTGGACTTACAAAAAGTTCGAAGCGCCTTAAGATTGGGCAGAAAATTGTTTTTTCATCTTCATTCTACGCTGAGATCACAGGTGAGTTGCCTGGAGGGAAAATGAAAGCTAAATTATTTTTTCCAGGGACCATTGAACAGGCTTTTGAAACCTATGGCCAAATGCCACTCCCTCCATATATAAGAAGAGATAACGGTGCTGACAAGCAGGATAAGAAGCGATATCAGACAGTATTTGCCGCTGAAAATGGAGCCATAGCAGCGCCTACAGCAGGACTCCATTTTTCAGAGAAACTATTGCAAAGAATCAGGGATAAAGATGTAACTGTCTGCAGTGTGACACTTCATGTGGGTTACGGCACATTTGCTCCTGTCAGAGAGCAGGATATCCGTGAACACGATATTCATTCAGAATATGTCACAGTATCAAAGCATACAGCAGATTTAATAAATAGAACCCGCCAAGATGGCGGCAGGGTTTGGGCGGTAGGAACAACAACTGTCAGATCTCTAGAATTTGCGGCAGACAAGAGTGGGAATGTCCACGAGATAAGCGACTGGTGTAATCTTTATATATTTCCAGGGTATAATTTCAAGGTGGTT